>NZ_JAKSYA010000048.1:0-11517 GCF_022829485.1 Methylobacterium sp. J-059 | reverse complement strand
GGGCGGACGGGCCACCCCTTTCGTCGCGCCACGCTCCCCGAGTGGGGCACGAAGTGGGCCGTCGGCTTCGCCCGTTTTCCCTCCCCCCGACGGATCTCGGGCTTCCCTGAGATCCGCATCCCGTGTGCCCCAGTCGGGCAGGCCCGACTGAGGTGCGGGGCAGGGTACCCGGCGGTGCCGGGGGGGAGAGGGGAGCGCCGCATCCGGCGAGGTCGCTCCCCTCTCCCGACCCGCGCTGACGCGAGGCCCGCCCTCCCCCGCAGAGGGGGGAGGGGACGGGAACCGCGTGCCCTGGGAACCCTCAGCCGTCGATCCGCACGGCGGTGCCGTCGATCTCGTTGGGGCGCAGCCCGCCGCTGCGTTCCATCCAGCGGCGCAGCAGGCGGACGTTGCGGCGGTTGGCCTTGAAGGCGGCGTCGAACAGGTCGCCGGCCAGGGGCACGATGCCGATCGCGCCGTCGAAGGCGACGTTCAAGGCCATCCGCGCGATCAGCCAGCGCGGCGCCCCGAGGCGGCGCGCCTCCGCGACGATGTAGGACGAGATCACCATGCCGGCGATGTCGCCGACGATCGGCACGAGGCCGATCACCGCCTCGAGCCCGACCCGCCGGTTGAGGCCGGGGATCAGGAAGGCGGAATCGAGCAGGTGCGCCAGCGCCTCGAGCCGGGCGAGCGTCGCCTCGCGGCTCTGGTCGCCGATGCGCAGCGTCGTGCCCGCGCGCCAGCTTTGGGAGAAGGTCTGCGAGGGATCCATCGGCGGAAACCGGTGAGCGAGGGTGGCCATGGCCCGGGATGTGGCGCCGCGGGGCTGCCCCGGCAAGGCGGGGGGCGTCGTCGGCGCTCGGCGGACGGACGCATGGCCGCTGGAGTGATGGCCCCTGGAGCAAGGGCCCCGGCCACAGGAGCTCCCGCCGCATCGGAACGCGCGCCCGGTCCCCGCGCATCCCCTCGCCCCGCCTGCGGGGAGAGGGCCGCGACGACCCCGTCGTCGTCGCGGCAAGGCGGCAGCCGACGGTGAGGGGGCTTCGACCGGCGAGCCTCCCACGGCACCGCCCCCTCACCGCCGCTTCGGCTGCGCTTCCCGGCCGCACGACGGGGTGCGGCCGGGCCTCTCCCCGCGTGCGGGGAGAGGGGATGGGCGTTTCATCCCAAAGCCGAAACCCGCTCACGATGCCGCCCGCCGCACGCCCGAGAGCCGGTCCAGCGCCGCATCCAGCGTCGCGTCGGCCTTGGCGAAGCAGAGCCGCACGAGCGTGCGCACGGCCCGGTCCGGGTAGAACGCGCTCACGGGAATCGCCGCGACGCGATGCTCGCGCACCAGCGCCTCGCAGAAGGCGACGTCGTCGGCGTGGCCGAGATCGGCGATGTCGAGGTTGAGGAACCACGTCGCCTGCGCCGGCAGCACCGTGAAGCCGAGATCGGCGAGGCCGCCGGCGAGCCGGTCGCGCGCGCGGGCGTAGCCGGCGCGCATCCCGGTGAAGTAGGCATCGTCCTTCGCCAGCCCGTAGGCCACCGCCTCCTGCAGGTTCGGCGGCGTGGTGAAGGTGAGGAACTGGTGCGCCTTGGCGAGCGTCCGCATCAGCGCCGCGTCGGCCATCACGAACCCGACCTTCCAGCCGGTGAGCGAGAAGATCTTGCCGGCCGAGCCGATCTTCACCGTGCGCGCCCGCATGCCGGGCAGGCTCATCAGCGGGACGTGGCGGGCGCCGTCGAACACCACGTGCTCCCAGACCTCGTCGCACAGCGCGATCGCGTCGTGGCGGCGGCAGAACGCGGCCAGCCGCGCGAGGTCGTCGGCGCCGAGCCGGGTCGCGCTCGGGTTCAGCGGGTCGTTCAGCAGCACCACCTTGGTGCGCGGCGAGAAGGCGGCGGCGAGCGCGGCCTCGTCGAGGCCGAAGGCGGGCGGCGTCAGGGTCACGATCCGCGGCACGCCGCCGGCGCGCAGCACCAGCGGCAGGTAGGCGTCGTACATCGGCGCGAACAGCACGACCTCGTCGCCCGGCTCGATCAGCGCCAGCAGCGCGCCGGCGAGCGCCTCCGTCGCGCCCGAGGTCACCATCACCTCGGTCTCGGGATCGAGGGCGAGCCCCTGGTGCCGGGCGTAATGCGCCGCCACCGCCGCGCGCAGGGACGGCAGCCCCATCATCGGCGGGTACTGGTTCGAGCCCTCGACGAGCGCCCGCGCGCCGCACTCGCGCATGTCGGCGGGGCCCGGGTCGTCGGGGAACCCCTGCCCGAGATTGATCGCGCCGTGCTCGCGGGCGAGCCGCGACATCGTCTCGAACACCGTGGTCGGGAGGCCGGAGAGGACCGGGTTCATGCGAAGCGGGGGGCGGACATCGGCGGGGTGATACCATGGCGCCGATCCCGCGCGAAACGTGCGGGAGCGCACGCCACCGGCGATTGCTGGCAGGCCTCACGGCTGACGAATGTTGACATTCATCAGCCGTGAGATAGCTTTCGGGAACACGGCCGGTGCGGCGCCGGTGGGCGCGGAACTCCGCCCCCTCGTTCCGTTCCTGACTTGGCGCCGGACCGGTCGTCGCGAGGCCCGCCAATTCGTTGGCGGGCCTTTTCGCGTTATGGCCTCGTCCGCCTGCCGTCACGGATCGCCGGAGCCCGCCATGTCCCCCCGCCGCGCCCTCGCGCTCGCCTTCGCCGTTGGCGCCCTCGGCCTCGGCCTGCGGCGCGCGGTCCCGGTGGTGCCGGTCGACGAATCCTACCGCGACGTGGTGCGGTACTACCGCGCGCTGGAGCGGCCCTGACGGGCCAGCAACAGCACCGAAACATCGGTGCCGTACTGACGACGCATTGGCGGGCGATGGCTGCGGCGCAGGGATGCCGAGCGGGCGCACCCGGACCCGAGCCGCGCCCGGCGCGGGTGCCGCAGGGCACGGTCCGTTCGGATGCCGTACAGGCGGCCGGGGCCAGGGTGTCGGATTCGCTCCCCGGGCCGACGAACGGTCGGCCCGCGGACGAAAACAGCGAGAGGATAGGGCGCGACACGGGCGCGGCGGCGTCCGGAACGTGGTCTAATCAGTCATGAACGAGAGCTCACCCATCCGCACGGACACGGCGCGCGCGTTCCAGCCGGACCCGGTCGCGTCGCCCGGCAAGACGCGCCGGTTCCGCCCCTTCCGCTGGATGCTGCTGCTCCTGGCGCTGCTGGCGGCCGGCGCGGTGGCCCACCGCTGGTACGACGGGCGCACGCAGGTCGCGGGCGGCCCCGGCGAGACCCAGGGCAAGGGCGGCCGCGGCGGCGGCAAGCGCGGCGGCATGGACGTGCCCCAGGCGGTCGGCATCGCGCAGATCGTCACCGGCGACATCCCGGTGGTGCTCCAGGGGCTCGGCACCGTCACGCCGCTGGCCACCGTCACCGTGAAATCGCAGATCAGCGGCTACCTCACCGACATCGGGTTCCGCGAGGGCCAGACCGTGAAGAAGGGCGACTACCTCGCCCAGATCGACGCGCGGCCCTACGAGGCGCTGCTCGCCCAGTACCAGGGCCAGCTCGCCCGCGACCAGGCGCTGCTGCAGAACTCGAAGCTGGACCTGGCCCGCTTCCAGCGCCTCGCCCAGCAGGATTCGATCTCGAAGCAGAACGTCGACACCCAGGGCGCGCTGGTGAAGCAGAACGAGGGTACGGTCGCCTCCGACCAGGCCCTCGTCGACCAGCAGCGGCTGAACATCGCCTACGCGCGCATCATCTCGCCGGTGGAGGGCCGGGTCGGCCTGCGCCAGGTCGACCAGGGCAACTACATCACCGCGGCCTCGACCAACATCGTCGTCGTCACCCAGCTCCATCCGATCTCGGTGGTGTTCACCCTGCCCGAGGACGACGTCTCCCGGGTGATGCGCCGGGTGCGCGCCGGCGCCAAGCTCGCGGTCCGCGCCTACGACCGGGGCGATGCCCACGAGATCGCCACCGGCACCCTCGACACGGTCGACAACCAGATCGACGTCACCACCGGCACGGTGAAGCTGCGCGCCCTGTTCGACAACAAGGACGAGGAGCTGTTCCCGAACCAGTTCGTCAACGCCAAGCTCACCGTCGATACGGTGGCGAACGCGGCGCTGGTCCCCAACGGCGCGATCCTGCAGGGCACGCCCGGCACCTACGTCTACCTGATGGACGGCGACGCGAAGGTCTCGGTCCGCCCGATCAAGACCGGCGAGACCGACGGCACGCGGACGGTGGTGCTCTCCGGCCTCCAGGCCGGCGACCGCGTCGTCACCGACGGCACCGACCGCCTGCGCGACGGCGCCCCGGTGCGGATCACGGAGGGCGTCGACGGCCAGAAGGTCACCCCCGCCGCCGACGCTGGCGGCGCCCAAGAGGCCGGACAGAAGCGCGGCCGCCGGCGGCAGCAGCCGTGAGCGCGGGTTTCCAGGATACGCGCCTCCCTCCCCCCTCTGCGGGGGAGGGTACCCTGCGCAGCAGGGGGGGAGAGGGGAGCGCCGTATCCGAACGAAGGATCGGCCTCGAAGCCGATGCGCGCGACGGCTTCGCCTCACTCGGCATCGTCGCTCCCCTCTCCCGACCCCTGCCGACGCAGGGGCCACCCTCCCCCGCGGAGGGGGGAGGGAAGGGCCGGCGTGAGCTCGGCGGGCCCCCGGCATGAACCCGTCCCGCCTCTTCATCCTGCGCCCGGTCGCGACCACGCTCCTGATGCTGGCGATCCTGATCGTCGGCGGGGTGTCGTACCTGAACCTGCCGGTCTCGGCGCTGCCCTCGGTCGACTACCCGACGATCCAGGTGCAGACGTTCTATCCCGGCGCCAGCCCGGAGGTGATGACCTCGGCCGTGACCGCGCCGCTGGAGCGGCAGTTCGGGCAGCTCGCCAACCTCAACCAGATGACCTCGCAATCCTCGGCCGGCGCCTCGGTCGTGACCTTGCAGTTCAACCTCGACCTGCCGCTCGACATCGCCGAGCAGCAGGTCCAGGCGGCGATCAACGCCGCCGGCAACCTGCTGCCGTCCGACCTGCCGGCGCCGCCGATCTACGCCAAGGTCAACCCGGCCGACGCGCCGGTGATCACGCTCGCGCTCACCTCCAAGACCCTGCCGCTGACGCAGGTGCGGGATCTCGCCGAGACGCGGCTCGCCCAGAAGATCTCCCAGGTGGCCGGCGTCGGCCTCGTCAGCATCTCCGGCGGCCAGCGGCCGGCGGTGCGGGTGCGGTTCAACGCCCGGGCGCTCGCCGCCTACGGGCTGAACATCGACGACCTGCGCACCACGATCACCAACCTCAACGTCAACACGCCGAAGGGCACCATCGACGGCCCGAAGCAGAGCTACGCGATCAACGCCAACGACCAGATCCAGGACCCGAAGGCCTACGACGACGCGATCATCGCCTACAAGAACGGCGCCCCGGTGAAGATGTCGGACGTGGCCGACGTGGTGCAGGGGCCGGAGAACACCAAGCTCGGCGCCTGGGCCGACGAGACGCCGGCGATCATCCTCAACATCCAGCGCCAGCCCGGCGCCAACGTCATCGCCACCGTCGACAAGATCAAGGCGCTGCTGCCGCAGCTCCAGGGCACGCTGCCGGGCGCGATCCAGGTGAGCCTGCTCACCGACCGCACGGTGACGATCCGCGCCTCGGTCGAGGACGTGCAGTTCGAGCTCGGGCTCGCCATCGCGCTCGTCGTGCTGGTGATCTTCCTGTTCCTGCGCAGCGTCTCCGCCACGCTGATCCCGAGCCTGTCGGTGCCGCTGTCGCTGATCGGCGCGCTCTCGGTGATGGACCTCTACGGCTTCTCCCTCGACAACCTGTCGCTGATGGCGCTGACCATCGCCACCGGCTTCGTCGTCGACGACGCGATCGTGGTGATCGAGAACATCGCCCGCCACGTCGAGGACGGCGATTCCCCGCTCGAGGCCGCGCTCAAGGGCAGCCGCGAGATCGGCTTCACCATCATCTCGCTCACCGTCTCGCTGATCGCGGTGCTGATCCCGCTGCTGTTCATGGGCGACGTGGTCGGGCGCCTGTTCCACGAGTTCGCGATCACGCTGGCGGCCACGATCATCATCTCGGCGGTGGTCTCGCTGACGCTGGTGCCGATGCTGTGCGCCCGCCTGCTCAAGCACGTGCCCCAATCTCCCGCGTCCCTTGCCGAGACCCGCCGCCGCGAGGGCGTGCTCGGGCGGATGGGCCGGCGCGCCACCGAGGGCACCATCGCGGCCTACGGCCGGGCGCTGCGGGTGGTGCTCGACCACCAGGGCCTGACGCTGCTGGTCACGCTCGCCACCATCGCGCTCACCGCGACCCTGTTCGTGACGATCCCGAAGGGGTTCTTCCCGGTGCAGGACACCGGCGTGATCCAGGGGATCACGCAGGGCGACCAGACCCTGTCCTACGCCGCGATGGCCGAGCGCCAGCAGCGCATCGCCGCGATCATCCTCAAGGACCCGGACGTCGCCAACCTGTCCTCGTTCATCGGCGTCGACGGCCAGAACGTGACGCTGAACTCAGGGAGGTTCCTGATCAACCTGAAGCCCCAGGCCGAGCGGGCCGAGCGGGCCGGCGCCATCATCCGCCGCATCCAGGCGGCCACCGCCGACGTCGCGGGCCTGCGCCTCTACATGCAGCCGGTGCAGGACCTGACGATCGACACCGCGGTGTCGGCGACGCAGTACCAGGTGATCCTGGAGACGCCGAACCTCGAGGATTTCGAGACCTGGGTGCCGCGCTTCACCGACGCGCTGTCGCGGTCGCCGGTGGTGGCCGACGTCGCCAGCGACCACCAGGGCCAGGGCCTGGCCGCCTACGTCACGATCGACCGGCCGACGGCCGGGCGCTACGGCATCACGCCGGCGACGATCGACAACGCGCTCTACGACGCGTTCGGCCAGCGCATCATCTCGACGATCTTCACCCAGTCGAACCAGTACCGGGTGATCCTCGAGGCCGACCCCGACCTGCACAGGACCATCGCCAGCCTCGACGCGATCTACCTGCCCTCCTCCACCGCATCGAGCGGGCAGGTGCCGCTCTCGGCGGTGGCGCGGATCGACGAGCGCCGGGCGCCGCTGCTGATCTCGCATCTCGGCCAGTTCCCGGCCACCACCGTGTCGTTCAACCTCGCGCCGGGCGCCGCGCTCGGCCAGGCGGTGGACGCGGTGGAGGAGGCGCGGAAAAGCATCGACCTGCCGCCGAGCTTCCGCGTGGTGCCGCAGGGGTCGGTCTTCGCCTTCCAGTCGGCGCTCTCGAACGAGCTGTTCCTGGTGCTGGCGGCGATCGTCACCGTCTACATCGTTCTGGGCGTCCTCTACGAGAGCTTCATCCACCCGATCACCATCTTGTCGACGCTCCCGTCCGCGGGAATCGGCGCGCTGCTCGGATTGATGCTGTTCGGGCTCTCGCTCGACATCATCGCGATCATCGGCATCGTGCTGCTGATCGGCATCGTGAAGAAGAACGCGATCATGATGATCGACTTCGCGCTCCAGGCCGAGCGCGAGGAGGGGATGTCCCCGCGCGACGCGATCTACGAGGCCTGCCTGCTGCGCTTCCGCCCGATCCTGATGACGACCCTGGCCGCGTTGTTCGCCGCGGTCCCGCTGATCGTCGGCACCGGCGTCGGCTCGGAGCTGCGCCAGCCGCTCGGCATCGTCATCGCCGGCGGCCTCATCGTCTCCCAGGTGCTGACGCTGTTCACGACCCCGGTGATCTACCTGTTCTTCGACCGCCTCGAGCGCCGCATCACCGGCCGCCGCGAACCCGAGCCGGACCTGCCTGCAGGCGAGGCGCTGCCGTGAGGAAGATCGCGACAGCGCCTCGCATCCCCTCGCCCCGCCTGCGGGGAGAGGGCCGCGACGACCTCGTCGTCGTCGCGGCGAGGCGGCAGCCGAGGGTGAGGGGGCTTCGGCGGAGGAGCCTCCGCCGTTCGCGCCCCCTCACCCTCGCTGCGGCTTCGCCTGCGCTTCCCGGCAGCACGACGGGGTGCAGCCGGGCCTCTCCCCGCGTGCGGGGAGAGGGGAACAGCGCCGTGACGCCTATGGGCTTTCGCCCATGAACATCTCCGAGCCCTTCATCCGGCGCCCGGTGGCGACGACGCTGCTGACCGTCGGCGTGCTGCTCGCCGGCGTCTTCGCGTTCCTGAAGCTGCCGGTGGCGCCGCTGCCGCAGGTGGATTTTCCGGTCATCCTGGTCCAGGCGCAGATGCCGGGGGCCAGCCCCGAGACCATGGCGGTGACGGTGGCGGCGCCGCTGGAGCGGCGGCTCGGCAGCATCGCCGACGTCAACGAGATGTCCTCGACGAGCTCCACCGGCACTGTGCGGATCGTGCTGCTGTTCGGCCTCAGCCGCGACATCGACGGGGCCGCGCGCGACGTGCAGGCGGCGATCAACGCAGCGCGGGCCGACCTGCCCACCGCGCTGCGCCAGAACCCGACCTACCGCAAGTTCAACCCGGCCGACTCGCCGATCGTCATCCTCGGCATGACCTCGGACACCCTGACCCCCGGCCAGCTCTACGATGCCGGCGCCACGGTGGTGCAGCAGAAGCTGTCGCAGCTGCCCGGCGTCGGCAACGTCGACATCGGCGGCTCGTCGCTGCCGGCGGTGCGCGTCGAGCTCGATCCGACCGCCCTGTTCCACTACGGCATCGGCCTGGAGGGCATCCGCGCGGGGCTGGCGTCGGCCAACGCCAACTCGCCCAAGGGCGCGATCGAGGCGGGCGACCGGCGCTTCCAGCTCTACGCCAACGACCAGGGCCGCAAGGCGGAGGATTACCGCGACCTCGTCGTCGCCTACCGCAACGGCGCGGCGGTGAAGCTCACCGACGTCGGCGAGGTGATCGACTCGGTCGAGGACCGGCGCAACCTCGGCGTGGTCAACGGCAAGCAGGGCGTGCTGCTGTTCGTCTACAAGCAGCCGGGCTCGAACGTCGTCGACACGATCAACGGGGTGAAGGCGGCGCTGCCGCAGATCGTCTCGGCGCTGCCCGGCGGCATCGACGTGAAGCTCACCGGCGACCGCAGCGCGACGATCCGGGCGTCGCTGGCCGCCACCGAGGAGACGCTGCTGATCGCGGTCGGCCTCGTCATCCTCGTGGTGTTCGCGTTCCTGCGCTCGGGGCGCGCCACGCTGATCCCGGCGGTGGCGGTGCCGATCTCGATCGTCGGCACCTTCTCGGTGATGTACCTGCTCGGCTACTCGCTCAACATCCTGTCGCTGATGGCGCTGATCATCGGCACCGGCTTCGTCGTGGACGACGCCATCGTCGTGCTCGAGAACGTCCAGCGCCACATCGAGATGGGCAAGTCCCGCATCGAGGCGGCCCTGGTCGGCGCCCGCGAGGTCGGCTTCACCGTGATCTCGATGAGCCTGTCGCTGATCGCGGTGTTCCTGCCGATCCTGCTGATGGGCGGCCTGATCGGGCGGATCTTCCAGGAATTCGCCGTGACCCTGTCGCTGGCGATCCTGATCTCGCTCGTGCTCTCGCTCACCACCACGCCGATGATGTGCGCGCGCTTCCTGCGCCCCGAGGCGCACGGCGCGGGCAGGCGCCCCAACATCCTGATCCGCGGGCTGGAGGGCGCCTTCACCGGCACGCTGAACGCCTACGAGCGCACCCTGCGCGTCGCGCTCGGGCACCCGCGCCTCGTGCTGCTGGTGCTCGCCGCGACGGTCGGGCTCAACGTCTACCTCTACGTCATCGTGCCGAAGGGCTTCTTCCCCGAGCAGGATACCGGCCAGATGATGGGCGGCATCCAGGCCGACCAGCGCATCTCGTTCCAGTCGATGGAGAAGAAGCTCAAGGAGGCCGCCGCGATCGTGCAGGCCGACCCGGCGGTGGACAGCGTCGTCGGCTTCACCGGCGGGCGCGGCACCAACTCGGCCAACGTCTTCGTCGGGCTCAAGCCGGTGGGCGAGCGCGCCTCGATCGGCGAGGTGTCGAACCGGCTGCGGCCCAAGCTCTCGCAGGTGGCCGGCGCCCGGCTCTACGTCTTTCCGCGCCAGGACCTGCAGATGGGCGGGCGCCAGAGCTTCGCCCAGTACCAGTACACCCTGCAGGGCGACACCGCGGCCGAGCTCTACGCGGCGGCGCCGAAGCTGGTGCAGGCGCTGCAGAAGGACCCGACCTTCGCCGACGTCACCTCAGACCAGCAGGAGGGCGGGCTGGAGAGCCGGCTGGTGATCGATCGCGCCACCGCCTTCCGCTACGGCATCACGCCCGACAAGATCGACAACACCCTCTACGACGCCTTCGGCCAGCGCCAGGTCTCGACGATCTACAACCCGCTCAACCAGTACCACGTCGTGATGGAGATCGCGCCGCGCTACCTGGAGAACCCCGAGACCCTCAAGCAGCTCTACGTCTCGACCTCCGGCGGCAAGGCGCGCGGCTCGGCCACCACCAACGCGGTCGCCGGCACGGTGGCGGCGGCGCCCGCCGGCGCCGTCCCCTCGACCACCGCCGCGGCCGACGCCAGCACCAACGCCGCCGCGGTCGCGTCGGATTCGGCCCGGAACGCGGCCGCCAACGCCATCGCCGCCTCGAAGGGCAGCGCCTCCTCGAGCGCGCCGGTCTCGTCCGCGGTCGAGACCATGGTGCCGCTCTCGGCCTTCACCCGGGTCGAGACCGGCAACGCCCCGGTGCAGGTGAGCCACCAGGGCCTGTTCGTGGCGACCACGATCTCGTTCAACCTCAGCCCCGGCAAGAGCCTGTCGGACGCCACCGTCGCGATCGACAAGGCGATGGCGGAGCTGCGCCTGCCGGCCACCATCCACGGCGAGTATGCGGGCGCGGCCAAGAACTACGTCGCCTCGGCCTCGCGCCAGCCGCTGCTGATCCTGGCCGCGATCCTGGCCGTCTACGCCATCCTCGGGATCCTGTACGAGAGCTTCGTGCACCCGGTCACGATCCTCTCGACGCTGCCGTCGGCGGGCATCGGCGCGCTGCTGGCGCTGCTGGTGACCGGCACCGAGTTCACGATCGTCGCGCTGATCGCGGTGTTCCTGCTGATCGGCATCGTCAAGAAGAACGCCATCATGATGATCGACTTCGCCCTCGACGCGGAGCGGACGCGCGGCGCCAGCCCCCGCGACGCGATCTTCGAGGCCTGCCTCTTGCGCTTCCGGCCGATCATGATGACAACGCTGGCGGCGCTGCTCGGCGCGGCGCCGCTGATCTTCGGCGGCGGCGAGGGCTCCGAGCTCCGCCGCCCGCTCGGCATCGCCATCGCCGGCGGCCTGATCGTGAGCCAGATCCTGACCCTGTACACCACCCCCGTCGTCTACCTCTGCCTCGACCGCCTCCGGCACCGGGTGAACGCCCGCCGCCGCGGCGGCGCGGCGGCCCTGCCGGCGGGGGAATGATGCGGTTCCGATCGATGCAGGACGGGGTCGGCGCACCCCCCTCTCCTCGCGCGCGGGGAGAGGGCCGCGACGACCTCGTCGTCGGCGCGGCGAGGCGGCAGCCGACGGTGAGGGGGCGTATCCGGATGCGCCTCGTCCTGCCCGGCCCCCTCACCTTCGCTTCCGCTCGCCGCATGCACGACGCGGT
>NZ_JAKSYA010000046.1:0-698 GCF_022829485.1 Methylobacterium sp. J-059 | reverse complement strand
ACGACACCCACAGCGCCGGTCGTGACACCCTTGGCTCCGGACACCCTCGTCTTCCGCGTGTCGGGTGACAGCTACCAGGGCAATCCGCACTTCCAGGTGCTGGTGGACGGCCATCAGATCGGCGGCACACTCACCACCAGTGCGTCGCATGCGGCAGGCCAGACGCAGGACATCACCCTCACGGGCCAGTTCGGCACGGGTGCGCACGACATCGCGGTGCAGTTCCTCGACGACGTCTACGGCGGCAGCGCGACGGCCGACCGCAACCTCTACGTCCATCAGGTCAGCCTCAACGGCCACACCCTGGCGGGCGACGCCGCCGACAACCATGCCGGGTACAACAGCGGCGGCGTCGCCAACATGTTCAACAACGGCAGCGCGGACTTTCATATTTGACAGGCTACTGAACGAAGGGACAGCGCTGGGCGTGACGTGGGAATTGGATGGGCCCGCAGCTGACGGGGCCTGTCGCAAGCCGTACCGGTAAGGCACAGGCGGAGGCTTGATGTGCTTGCGGAAAGCTCCCAGCTGCTTCTGCATGAGGGAAATGTAGGCCAGAACCCAGCGGTTCAGGGTGCTATCGTCCACCTCCAGAGTGCGTTCCGGGAATAGCTGCCCCATGTCGCGGTGTCGCGGTAGCTCAGCGAGTAGCGCAGGTACCAGGCGACAGCCTGCACGATCAGGTTGGCCTCGTAGTG
>NZ_JAKSYA010000045.1:0-2248 GCF_022829485.1 Methylobacterium sp. J-059 | reverse complement strand
CGATCGCCATTGGAGCAGGCGAGCATCCCATCCGGTTGACGAAACGCCAAAGCTTGGTAGCTTTGCGGCCATCCTCTGAGGAGAGGAGACACGGCCCCGTCGCATGACAGCGCGACCAGCCTCCGATCGTCCAAACCGGCTTGCAAGGTTTCGGGGGCGTTGGCGTGAGGGCTTTGATGGCGTGCCGATCAGGCCGTAAATCGTTTTCTGTTCGCTCGGAGCTTGGTTCGATCGACGATCGGATCGAGGCCGGGTGTGCGATGACCGGCCTTGGCATACCCACGGCGCGACGCGTCAGCCCTCCAAGCTCAGGCAGTGCCACGACGTTGGCGTCCCAGGGCGCTTCCTCTTGCAGCCTGGTGAGCTGTGCGCTGTCGATGCGCCTACGGCTGCTGCCGACACGTACAGCCGCCATGCCGCGCGCGCGGTTACGGTCGGCTCGACCTGGATCGGACCGCTTCGGAGCCGGCCAACCCGTGAACAGACGTGAGCCAAGCTGTGCGCGGAGGCTCACCTACCCCGGTAGGGGGGTGTCCAATCCCTGCGGAAATGCCGTCGCGGACCGGTTGTTCAGCACGGGAAAAATGCGCGCGAAATTGGCGGAAACTTTTTTTGCAGCGGTGGATCGAGCGCGGATCGGCGACGTCGTGCGGGCGAAGCCGGCCACGCCGATCGGGATTTCGGACAACTGCCTTGCCATCCGGTGCGTCTGTCGAAGCGCGGCGGATGTGTCGGGGGGCGTACTCCGGCCGCAGGTCGCGGCGCGTTCGGTTCCCCCGTTCGCAGCCACACACCGCCGCTCCTGCCGGCTGCCCAGCCACCTGAGTGGTCCGTCGTCGCCACGATGCCGAGCCGAGCCAACACAGGCGCTGTCGCGATCGGTCTGCGTCCTGACGGTGCCTCTCCAGCAAGGGAGGGGCGAGGCTGGGGCGTCAGGGGTGGAAGGGGGGCCGGGGGTCGAAGGGGGTACCTGCGTACCGGCCGAAGACGATCCGCTCGGCTGTCGTTGAACGCAAGCCTACCGACAGCCGAGATACGACGGGCTGCACGATACCGATACCGGTCGCACTTCCGCCGGCGCGACAGCCGGGTCAGGGCCGCCCTTGAAACAGATCGCCCATCGCTCGCCTGCGAAACAAGGTTCGCCAGCGCCGGCGGCGGTGCTCCGGCCGGTCGTGGTTGATGTGGCAGCGCTGGCAGAACGCTGCGAGGTTCGCGGCCACGTTGTTGGCGGTGTCGTGATCGCGATGGGCCGTGGCGAGCACGACCCGGGTCGAACGGATCCCCCCGAGATCCTCGATCGTCGGCAGGGTCGCAAGGGTCCGGCCCTGGCCGTCACGCCAGGTGCCGGCCGCCGCATCCCACCAGCGGCCATCGCGCAGGCAGTAGATCGTCCGCCCATGCGGGCGTCCGCAGCCCTCGCAAGCCCCGCCGGCCCGATCGAAGCGGATCGTGGCCGAGAGCTGCGGCCAGTCGATCGGGTAGAAGAAGCGGTGCTCCGGGCGGATCGGCATCGGATCAGCTGGTCTTGGCGATCGCTGCAGCCATGGCTTGGCTACGCGCGCGGGCCTGCGGGAAGTAGCTGTAGAACGTGTCACGGCTGACCCCGAGCCGCTTGGCGATCGCCGCAATCGAGATGGTGCCGGTCTGGAGGAGGGCGCGGCCGACCTCGATGTCGGCCTCGGTCAGCTTCTTCGGGCGTCCGCCCTTCCGGCCGCGGGCCAATGCTGCCTTCAGCCCCTCCATCGTACGCTCACGGTTGAGGTCGAGGAAGTACTCCGCCATGGCACCGTGCATCTGCAGGGCGAAACGCCCATGCGCGGTATCGCTGTCGAACTGCTCGGTCAGCGAGCGGAAGTGGATCTCCTTCAGTCGCAGGTTGTCGATGGTGCGCATCATCTCGACGAGTGACCGGCCGAGGCGATCGAGCTTCCACACCACGAGCACGTCGGTGGGTCGCAGGTAGGCGAGCGCCGCCTCGAACTCAGGCCGCTTGGTCCCGGCCTTGCCGGACTTCTTCTCCTCGAACAGCTTCTCGCACCCGGCGCCTTTCAGCGCATCACGCTGGAGGTCGAGGTTCTGGTCGAGTGTGGAAACGCGGGCATATCCGACGAGCATGTCGGGATAGTGATTCAGGTACGTTTTATCCGCAATAGAAAACCAGTCATATTTTCCCGACAGAAATCCGGTTGCGGTGAGCCGTCAACGAGCCGCTCCACCTTCTCGTCGGAAAAACGTTCGTTTATCC
>NZ_JAKSYA010000044.1:0-12619 GCF_022829485.1 Methylobacterium sp. J-059 | reverse complement strand
ATGGTGCGCCACGTTTGCGCCCGCACCGGGCTGACCCGCAACCAGGCCTACATGCTGTGTTCGCTCGCCGGGAACCTGCGCATCACCCAGACGGTCGACGGCAACAAGGGCGTCCACATGCTCATGCCCAAGACCGCCCTGACGACCAAGGCCTGAACGGAGCCATCACCGCGCGACCCGCGCGGGCGACCGTCACGGTGCGGGTCGTCCGCGCAGGTCGTCCGCGCAGGTCTTGCGTGGAGATCTTCCGCGCAGGTTGATCGCCGATCACAGGCCGGGTCCGCTCGCGACCGATCGGGGTCGAGAACCTCGAAACGCGGGGACCGTGCCGCGTCGGCCGGATCGCGCCGACGGTGGGAGGCGGGCGTTCTCCGGAGGTTCCCGTGTGCGGTCGCGAGGTAGATGCGGGTCCGACGTCCCGCGCTCGCGATCTCCGCGGCTACCGGCTGCCGGCTGCCGGCTGCGCCGCGAGCTGCCGGTCGAGGTCGCAGCGCCGGGCGCCCGACACCCGACATCCGACGTGAGCATCCCACCGTTCGCCGTCCTTCTCGAAGGTGAAGAGGGGGAGCTGTGGAAGTCGAGGTGCGATTGGTCGCAGAGATCTGCTACACCGCCGGAACTCCTGTGGCCTGCGCGCCTTCAGACAGGACACGAGCGAGGGCACCATGAGTGACGACACAGCGACCAAGACGGAGGCCCCCGGCGCCCAGCCGCCCGGTCATCCGCTCGATCCCTCAAAGGCACCGCCGCCCCTGGCTGAGAGCGCGGGACCAACCTCGCCCGGGTTGCCCGATCCAAAGCCAGACCGCACGCCTGAGAGCGGCGGTTACGACGGCAAGCCGCCGTCCACTAGCTCGAGCAACTCGAAGGGCGGCTATGGGGCAGGTTGAGGCACGGAGCAGGTTCGCGACTCAAAGTCGTGAACCTGGCAGGTGAGGCGAGATCCGCGTCAGTTGCGTTCCTGAGAATTGGAGCACGGGAACGCAGCCCATGGTAGAGTCTAAGGCGCGAGCAGCCGTGTTGGTCGTAGAGGACGAGCCAGTCCAGCTCATGGCGATGGTCGCGGCACTGGGTGATGCCGGCTTCGAGGTGGCCGAGGCAACAGGCGTAGATGCTGCGGTTGCTCATCTCGACGCTCGACCCGAGATTGTCGCGATGATTGCGGACGTGGATCTGGCCGGCGAGCCGTTGACCGGGTTCACGTTAGCGAAAGCGGTCGCGGCACGATGGCCGGAGGTCGCGATCCTCATCGTATCCGGGTTGGCGTCGCCGACCGAGGATCAGCTGCCGATGGCTGCACAGTTTATGCGCAAGCCGTTCTCAGACGAAATGTTGGTCAAAGCCACGCGACGGATCATATCGGCGCGCGGCATGGAGCTTTGAAGGTCGCCTCGTCGGTTCGCCGATCGAGGCGACATCGAGCTACGCTGCTCAGGCGGCTGCGCGACCTGGCCGGCCCAAACCGATATTTTTTGCGAGAGCAGACCGGGCCTCCGAGTACGAGGCGGCCGTCGTCGGATAATCGTCCGGCAGTCCGAACTTCGCCCGGTAGCCGCGCGGGTCGAGCCCATGCTTCGTGAGGTGTCGCTTCAACGTCTTGTATGATTTTCCGTCGATGAAGCTGACGAGCCCGTCGGGCCGGATCGACTTGCGGATCTGTGCCGCGGTGGGCTTCTCAACTTCTTCGTCCGGGGTGCTGACACTACCAGCCGCTGTCACGCTCGCGATGCCGTTGAGGGTCGCATGAACGGTGCGGATCAAAGCGGGAAGTTCAGTTGCCGGCACGCGGTTGTTGGACACGTAAGCCGCTACCAGTTCGCCCGCCATTGCGAGCATGTCAGGGTTTAACCCCAGGTTTTCTTGCGTCACTTCGATTATCCTGTATGTACGCTACTGGCGTGAGATCTACCGATCTCTCGTCCAAATCAAGGCATGACTCGCACAAGATCGTGCGATCCTGCCGTGACCTGTACGCATGATCGACGGATAAGGTTTCCAGGAGAAGGCAGCCCGGCGCCCCATCGGGGCGGTCCCAGCTGCTTTCACCACGCTTCGCGGCAGTGCGGCGTCACTCAAGGTGCAGCCGTGGAGAAAGACTTCATCCGGAAAATGGGGTCAGCCGGGGCCGATGCGCATGATAATGAGCCCCGGCCGCGTCTGCGGTCCGGGGCTCATTATCATGCGCAAGCCTGCGGCTGCTGTTCAGTACCCGTAGCCGTAGTACCCGCCGCACGAGCCTGGGCCATACCCATAGGCGCCGTACCCGTACGTGCCACCGTAACCGCAGTTTCCGTAGTAGCCGCCTAAGCCGTAGCCGACGCCCAGGCCAAGACCGACGCCCTCCAGACCGTAGCCAAGTCCCCGACCATATCCGCCGCGACCGTAGCCACCGGCGAAGCCGCGGCCGGCAAACCCACGTCCGACAAAACCGCCGCGGGGTGTGCCTATACCGCCGCGAAAGCCGCCGCCGCCGCCGCCGAAGCCGCCACGGAAACCACCGCCACCGCCGTGGAAGCCGCCACCGCCACCGCCACCGCCGAAGCCGCGGGCATCAGCGGTCACCGGCGTGAAAGCCAAGGCTGCAATCAGAGCCGTTGACGCAAAAGCAATTTTCTTCATTCCGTGAACTCCATAGCCGACCCATCAGAATCGGCCTCTTATAAAGGAGCAACTACTAGACCTTGCGATAGTTCTCGCGACAGCGTGTCCTACGACACACGAAAATGTATCGGAGTGTTTCTTAGGGCTTCGCTTGGCTTTGGCGTTCAAAGCTTGGTCTTAGAGCCTGATGGTGTCGCGGTTGGCTCCACCGTCGGGTGCGCGATCCGTAATCGGGTTGGGATGGCACCCAAATGAGGAGATGCATAACGCTCAAGCGACGGGAGTTCCTTTGGCACGACATAGTCCCCCCGCCGATGCGCTCAGCTCGGATATGACAGTGAGTTCGACCGGAATTTCGTAAAGCGGAGGTGCGTTTCCTATGCGTATGCCTTGACGATCTACCTCATCGGGTGGAGCGGTAGATCCTCTTGATGGAAGGGATCGTCGTGGACGAAAAACTCGAAGCTCAACCCTATAACTTCATCGAACTCGCCGCCGACCTCGTCGCGGCTTACGTGTCGAACAACAACGTGCCGGTGTCGGAGTTGCACAATGTGATCGCCAGCGTGCATGCGGCTTTGTCCGGTCTCAGCAATGGGGCGGCTGCTGAACCTGCCGGCCCCGAGAAGCCGACCGCGGCACAGATCCGTAAGTCGATCACGCCGGACGCGCTGATCTCCTTCCTCGACGGCAAGCCCTACAAGACGCTGAAGCGTCACCTGACCGTGGCCGGCCTGACGTTGGAGCAGTACCGTGCACGCTACGGTCTGCCGTCAGACTATCCGTCGACCGCCGCAAGCTATTCCGCTCAGCGGTCCGAGCTGGCGCGCTCGCTTGGCCTTGGCCAGCAGAGGCGTAAAGCAGCTCCCAAGGCTGCCGCGGCCGACGAGATAGTCTCCGAGGCGCCCAAGACCCGTGGTCGGAAGCCCAAGGCCGCAGGGGCGTCCGGGGCGGCTCCGAAGGCACGCGGGCATAGGAAGGCCGCCGAGACGGCCTGAGGCCGCTCAGCGCCCCGTTCCGGCACACCGCGGAATCCGTCGCGGTGATGTGCTTCTAACCGAGTGCTGCCATCCTACACCCGGGCCACGTTGCGTATCAGCCTCGCTGGTGAGATCCGGGGTTCCCCCGTCCCGTGAACCGATCGGGGCGGGGCTGAACCGTCTGCTCCCGTGTGAAGGCTCGAAGTCTTCAACAGCATTGTCTTGCAAGGCAGCCCTCCCGTGCGCGCAGGCAACTGAGCGAAGCGTTGCACGTTGGGAATGGCGCTGTGTGGCGCTTGAGGCATCCCATGTTGTTGATCGCGTCCCTTGTCGCCGGCACCTTCGTGCTCGCGAGTTCCTTCTCCCTGATCGCCGTCCTGACGGACTGAAGACACACTTGCGCCGCTCGGGATCAGGCGGCCGGGCAGAGTCGGCTCACACCTCAACTGCCCTGCAAGCTTTCCGCAAAATCGTCCGGCACCTCGCCGAACTGGCCAAGGATCGTCGCGCTCTCCAGCTCGCCGGTCTCATCGTCGGCGACGATCTTCAGTGCCGCGATATCGGACATCGCCTCGGCCTTCTTTACCGCGCCGTTCTCTGTCGGCGCCACCTCGCGGTCGGCGGGCACCAGGCGCTTCCGCTCGATGATGAAGGCCTGCCCCACGAACGTCGTCTTCGCGCCGGTGGTGCGTCCACTCAGCCTTGTCTCGGCGGTCGATTGTCGAGCACGTCCCTAAACGGCTTCGAGAGAACGTGCCGGCCCGTTCCATCGTAGACCTCAACCGTCCAAGTCGACCAATCGCGTCGCGTGCTGCCAAGCATCACGTCCAGGACGACGCGCTCGGCATGCGCGCGCATCAGCGCCCAGGTCGGCAGCCGCTTGCCCAGCCGATCGGCGATGAGGTCGTGCCCGTCCGTGCAGTGGAAGCGGTAAAGCGGTGTCGGCATTGGCCTTCTACCCCGCCCTCCACAGCATCCCACCGCTCCGTGCCCGGCTGTGATCGCCATGGTTGAACCGTCGATCCGCTTGCTGCCTGTTCCTTGTATGTTCTTGGACAACTCGGAGCACCGATGCGCCCCCAACCCTACGAACCGCCGGTGGAGATCCGTTCTACCGAGGCCGAGGCGATCGCATGGGCCTACCGGCTGGTCGCATGCGGCGACGGCTGGGCCGCGCTGGTCCGGGCGATCGAGGACGCGCTGTCCGACCTTGCGGAGGCCGAGCGCCGGACCGAGCAACGCGACCGGCTGATCTCGTACGGCTACGTCCGAGCTGGCGTGGCCGCGGCGCCGGCGAGCGACGCCGCGTGAGCCCCTACGCGGTCGACGAGCTGATCCTCGGCAGCACGGATGCCGTCCGCGTGCCGGTGATCGGGCAGGCCTTGTGTGCAGGTTTCCCGTCGCCCGCCGACGACTTCCTCGAAGGCGCGCTCGAGCTGCCGCGCTGGCTCGTGCCGAACCCGCCGGCCACCTTCCTGATGCAGATCCGCGGCGAGAGCATGCGCGGCGCCGGCATCCACGACCGAGACCTCGCCTGCATCGACCGCAGCCTCCGGGCCGAGGACGGCAGCGTCGTCGTCGCGGTGGTCGACGGGCAGCTCTCGTGCAAGCGCTACCGGATGGCCGGCAATCGGGCCCGCCTCGACTTCGACAACCCGGAGATGCCGGCGTTTGCCGTCGACGAGTACGGCGAGGTCGAGATCTGGGGCGTGCTGCGCTTCTCGATCCGCTGGCACCTCGCCCGCGGGCGACTGTCGTGAGTGGTCCGGCGCCGCGGCTGCGCGACCGGATCGGCGGAGGGCGCGCCATCGCGCTCATCGACGGCAACAGCTTCTACTGCTCGTGCGAGCGCGTGTTCGACCCGAAGCTCGCTGGCGTTCCGGTGATCGTGCTGTCGAACAACGACGGATGCGCCATCGCACGGACCGCCGAGGCCAAGGCGCTCGGCATCCGCATGGGCGAGCCCTGGTTCAAGATCCGGGAGATGTGTCGGGTGAAGGGCGTGCGGGTATTCTCGTCGAACTACACCCTCTATGGCGACATGAGCGCCCGGGCGAACGCGGTCTACCGCGACTTCTCCTCCATGGTGGAAATCTACTCGATCGACGAGAGCTTCCTCGACCTCTCGGACGTGCGGGCCGATCGCCGCGTCGCGCTGGCCCGCGACCTGCGCGCCACGGTGCGCGCCTGGACCGGCATCCCGACCTGCGTCGGCATCGGCCCGACCAAGACGCTGGCCAAGCTCGCCAACCACATCGCCAAGCGCATCGCGCCGCTCGACGGCGTCTGCGACCTCACCGACCCAGCCGAGTACGACCACTGGCTCTGCCGCATCTCGGCCGGCGAGGTCTGGGGCATCGGCCGCGCCTCGCTCGCCAAGCTCGAAGCCATGGGCGTCGACAGCGTAGCCGATCTCGCCGACCTCGACCCCCGCCCGGTGCGCAAGGCGCTGACGGTGGTGGGCGAGCGCATCATCCACGAGCTGCGCGGCCTGTCCTGCCTGCCGCTCGGCGCGCTGCCGGCCCAGCGCAAGGGCTGCGCGGTGACCCGCTCGTTCTCGACCCGGATCGAGGACCGCGCCACGCTGGAGCAGGCGGTCTCGGCGCACGCGACGCGGCTCGGCGAGAAGCTCCGGCGCGAAGGGCTCGGCACGAATCACGTCTCGGTGTTCTACCATACGAGCGAGCACGACCGGGGCGCACCGATGCGCTCGGTCTCGACCACGGTGACGTTGCCGGAGGCCACGAACGACACGCTGGCGCTCATCAAAGCCGCCCGCCTCGGCGTGGCGAGGACTTGGCGCGAGCCCGGCGACCGGCCGTGGCGGTTCAGCAAGGCCGGGATCGTGACCACCGACCTGATGCGGCTCGACGCCAGCCCACGCGCTCTGATCGGGCAGCTCGACCGCGCGCGCTCCGGCCCCCTGATGGCGGCGATCGACGCCTGCAACGCTCGCTTCGGCCGCGGCAGCGTCGTCCCCGCCCGCGCCGGCCTCGTGGAGAGGCGGACGTGGAGCACGAAGTTCGAGATGCCCACGCCGCGCTACACGACGCAGGTCGGCGAGCTGCCAATCGCGGTGGCCGGCTGATGGAGCGCCTGTGCGACCTCCGCGGGCGCCGGCTCGTGGTCGAGTGCCCGCCGTGCAAGCGGCGCGGCACCTACGACTTGGCTCGCCTCCGGCAGCGGTTCGGCGAGCACGCCGACCTCTACGACGTGTATCTCCGCCTGACCCAGACGTGCGGTCATCAGCAGGCGGTCGGCACCCGGCAGCCGAACCAGTATGGCCGGACGTGCCGCGCCGCGATCGGCGTCGAGGGCGGGGACGGGCGCACGGGCTTGCCGTCGCGCACCTGAGCAACGCCCTATGCCGAAGTGTGCAACCTCGACCGCCTCGCGGTTGGCAGCTACGATCTCGTCCTCGACGGCGTGATCGTCGGCAATGTGGTCCGGGGGGTCTCGGCCGATGGCGGTCATCGTGCCTGGCACGTGGAGCTGCTCGACGACCCGCCGCCTGATCGCCGCCCGAGCCCAATTCGTGAGATCGAGCACACCTCTCCTACGCTTGATGCCGCGACGGCATAGCTCGGCGGCGCGGTGGTCTCAGGTTCTCTTGAGGCAGCGTAGCGCACGAAGGGGAGGATCGGGCTGAGCCTCGGCATCGTCCTCTCGGCGGTCTTGCGCAACGCCGGGGTGCAGCGCGATCCAACTTCCAAAGGATGAGACCCCTTTGCCTCGTTCTTCCCCGGCTAGGCCCCGCTGGGCCCGGCCGAGGCGGGATCATCACGTCGCAGCCACAGCGTTGCTAGGCAAGGTCAACGACGATATCGCCCAGTTCGTCCTTGAGGCAGGCGTGGACGCGACGCAGCCATAGCTGGGCTTCAGCTTCGCCGGCTCTGGCCTCCTCGGCTTGCTTCTCCGCGAGCTTGGCTCGGGCTTCCGACAGACGGGCGAGTTCGTCGGCCTTGTCGGCTCGCAGTGTCGCAGCCTTGGCTGCCGCCTCCGCAGCTTGCGCACGCCGCTCGGCATCCTCGGTCTGCTTCACGCTCCGCCGGATGATCGACTGGGAGCGAAGCGAGACTTCCTGAGCAAAATCGCGTGCCCGGCGTACACGCGCTCCGACATCTCGGATTAGGTCGAGCGCGGCGGGCCAATCGACGACTGTCGGCTCGGCAAACGCCTCCTGCGAACCCGGCATGCTGGGCTCGGCGAAAAGGGGCACGACCTTCTTGCCCGACGTCACGTCGGCAGCCCATTTCGTGCTGCTGCGCGCAGCATCGCTGGGTTCGGCCTCGTCTCCGTCCTGGCGCGCATCGACGGTCCGGCGCTGAGCGTTGATCGACATCAGGCGGTCCGCTTCGCAGCCGCTTCGACACTGAACTCGTTCGCGATCGTGTCGTAGACCCGCGACAGCCACTCTTCCGCGATGCGCGCGCGCTCCTCCGCCGCCTTCACACGCTCGTCGGCGGCATTGAGCAACACGTCGGCGCGGCTCTGGATGTCGGCGGTTCGCGCTTCGGCGGCGCGAACCCGTTCAGCGGCCAGCTTGAGATCCTCGCGGGCGCGTTCCAGCAGCTCCTGGACCCGCTGCTCTTGTTCCTGCGCCTGGGCCTCGACCTCGCGCGCATGGGTCGCCGCATGCCGAACGCGGTCGATCAGCAGCGACCAGTCCTGCGGCGACGACCGGCGCGTCGGCGGCTGGCCGCCGCCGATGTCATCGAGGGGGCCGACCAGCCGCAACACCTTCGAGAGCTGAGCGTCGGACCCCGGTTCGCCGACCGGGACGTCCAGCGGCGAGAGGCTTTCCCATGAGAACTTCTTCGCCGGGTCCATTGGACTATCTCACTATTTGCTTAGGCTCGGACCACGCCAGCCTGCTCAGTTAACAGATCGTTCGCAATGGTTAACAGAAGCTTAACGCAGTGGCTATCGCTGATGTCGCGGGCGTTCGCGCCGTCGGCGTTGTCAACTTAGTCGAAGGCGACCGCCATCCACTGCAGCAAAGCGTTCTCGACGGCTCGCTCCAGCCGGCCTGCGTGAAGTCGCTATGCTTAGGATGGCTTGGTACTGAGCGCCCCTTGAAGGCATTCACAGAACCGAAACATAGAGGCAGAAGCCTTCGCCTCGCTGTGTCGGGTTTGCCACAAAGCGGGCTTAAGTGGATCGGTCCGTTTCGAGGGCCGCCGCCGGCGCCCGTGGCATCCGCTTGCGGGCGTCCGTTCCGCCGGCCGCCCCGGTGACCTCGACGGGGGCTCTGCGTCGCTTGGGACGGCTGACAGCCGGCGCCTGCTTACCATCAACGGCAGCTCCCTTGTGGCCGAGATCGTCATCGCGCGACGTGGGCGCCGCCGCCGCAGATGTCGGCGCGATCGCCCACTGTACATCGGAAAGCATTCAACGTTCCTTATAGGAAAAAAACGAACAACCCATCCATGAGAGGACGCAATCTCATCCGAAAATTTCTGCGCGTATTCGACTAGACGTCGAAACTGGACGCTTGAACGAGCTTGAATCAAAAAACAACGCTCGATGTCGATCCGAATGTTCCCGCCGCATTTGGGATTCGCCTTTAATAGATTTGCGTGATATAAATCTACTTATGCCTATAATAGGCATTTAATGCGTATAGGATCGTCTTCGCGATGGCATGGTCATCTTTTCGGAACGTGCTGGCCTCGCCGTCGACTGGCTCGTCGCTGAAGGATGCGCCGGTCGATGAGGTATCGAGACAGCCCAAGCCTGACATCGCCCTGCCCAAAGCGAACCTCGATGCGTTCGATAGCGCAATGAAACGGACGAGCGCGGCGCGCGCAGAGAAGCCGTTGTCTCTCGACTCGATCGGCCAGCGCGATGAGGTCGTAAGGCAGCGCATCAATGCGATGATGGATCGCCTGGAGGACTTGAGGACATTGGAGGAAGATTTCTCCTCCATTCTCGAGCCGATCATCAGTATTAGCGATGAACTGCCTCGCGCAAGCATGCGCATCGCCGAACTCGAGACGTCGCTTGCGCAGGAATTCCAATCGAGCCGAACGATCAGGCTCGAAGTCGCGGAGCTTCTCACCCGATCGGCAGGTCTGGCGACCGAGCTCTCCGATGCCCTCGCGCGAGCCGATCGATCTGAGAACCAGTTGCGCGCCGCGGACGCTACGATCGCCGACCAGCGTGTCGAGATCCGCGACAAAGCGCTCTCCATCGAAAACATGGAGCGGCAACTCTTCGCTGAAGCCGAACAGGTGAAGGCTTTGAGCGGCGAGAACAAAGCCCTGCGGCTGGAAGCACAGGCCGCCGACAGCGCGCTCGCACGATCGGAGCATGAGCTGCTCGGCGCCCGCGAGAGCCTTGGTGTCCTCGATGCGGACAACCGCCGCATGACGACGCTCAACGAGGAGCAGGCCGTTCAGCTCTCGGAACTGGAGAGCCGCCATCGAAGCTTGGAGGCTCTGGCTGACGTGGAGCGCCATCGCTTGCGGGCGGCCGAGAGCCAGCTCGCGAGCGAGGTCGCCGCGCGAGAAAGGAACGAGGCTCAACACGAGACGGACCTCAGCTTCTTGCGGACCGAGCGCTCCGGATTGGCCATGAAGCTCGAAGCCGCGACCAATCGAGCGGAATCGAACGAGCAGCTGCTCGGCCAGGCACGCAACCAACTCCGTGAGAAGGATGAGGCGCACAGGATCGCGGATCGCAATTTCAAAGAGGCTAGCATCGCGCGTACCACTGCGGAGAGGCGCTTGGACTCCCTTCAGACCGATCTGGCGCGTCAGACCGAACGGTTCCTCGACATGCAGCGGTTGCGCGGTGAGCTCGAATCGCGCTGCGACATGCTCGGCAAGGCGCTGGCGGCCCGAGAGGCGGCGGTCGAGCAAGCTGGCATTCGCAACGCTGCCCTCGTCGAGCGCATCGAGCAGATGACCCATCGTCAGGAAGCGGCGCGCGCCGAGTTCGAGTTGGCAAACCGGCGGTTGACGGAGGACTTGCAGAACGAGCGCTCGGAGCGCGCTCTGGTCCAAGGCGCCTTGGACATCGCCCGGGAAACGCGTGTATCGCTTCAGAAGCAGTACGAAGTCCTCAAACGCTCGGGCCGAGGATGGCGGGCCGGGGAAGAGGATGCGTCTCCGGTTGGTGCCGAGCCAACGTCGGAGCCCGTCAGCAACGTCCGGCCGTTCAACCCAGCCGTTCAAAATTAACGATCAAATATTCATTGCGGAACAAGGTTTAGGATGAGCGATCCCGCCTCCAAAGACATGCCGTTCTCTACGGGGCAGTCGATGATGCTTCGTGCATGGCAATCGAACGCGACGAAGCCTGGAGAAAAGGTCGTCAGCTTCCTCCCGTCATCGGAAGGTGGGTCTGGAGCGATGTCGGCAAACCCGGAGAATGCAGGAGGGCCGCCCCTGAGGGAGTGGTCGGCCGCCGTCGATCTCATCGAAGAGGCGAGCGAAGCGATCCGCATCGGTGAGCAGCGAGCTGCGGAATTGGAAGCCCAGCTTACGCATGTCACCACCCAGGCATCGGAGGAGATGCGCCGTCTGAATCAGCAGATTTCGCTCACGGAGCAGAAGCTTTCTCGTGCCGAGGAGCGCGCGCGTCTGGCCGAAAGCCGGGCCCACGAAGCTGAGGCGTGGCTCGTCCGGCTTCACGACGCGGCAATCACGGCTTTCGGATCGAGGGCCGCACAGAAAGCCGCGTCCCTCGATGGCGAACCCTCTGACTGAATCGGACTCGGTGCAGTGTTCAGGTCGGACCCGACGTCCTCGTTTACGGCTACTTCCGCCGATCATGCTCAGGTGGGCTCGTCGAGCCTTGCTACACCGTTGCATTTTGCCAAGGTCAACCCGGGTGTCGTCCTTGAACTGATTGCGCAGGCCGAGACAGAAATTACCAGTTTCGAGCTTTGGCGCAACAAGATCCATTCCGATGCGTGCCTGCTGCTCGCTCGCATCAAGCAGGAACGCCTGGACTACGCCACGCAAATCAGGAACCTGGACCATGAGGTCAGGGTTTTACAGGAGAAATCCACCGAGGCAGAGCGTGTCGCCTATATGGCGCTCGTTGAGCTGGACGGCGCACTCCGTCTCTGCGAGATGGCAAATGCAAGAATTCTAGAAGCTGAAGAAAGGGCAGAAGCTGCCGAGAGGCGCGCTGAAAGCGCCGAAGGTTGGCTCGAGAAGGTACAGGCCGCCATTACGTTCGAATTAATAGATCAGCCGCGCGAGCGCCATGGCGGCGAATGAACGCTTCATCAAATTAAGAGATTTATACAAAAGCTATCATTCGTCTCTATCTTGCCTGTGGTCATTTTGAAGGCCGACATCAGATAACGTGTTTTAAGGCTGGCTTCTCTGAAAATTCTGCCACGATAGTTTCCTGGACCCGCGCCAGCCACTCCTCGGAGATACGCGCACGCTCCTCGGCCGCCAGCAGTTTTTCGTCGGCAGCCTTTAGCAAGGCGTCGGCACGGCTCTGGATATCGGCAGAGCGTGCCTCGGCATCTCGGACACGCTCAGCGGCATCCCGGACATCCTGCCGGACACGGTCGAGCAATGCCTGAACGCGCAATTCCTGTTCCTGAGCCTGCGCTTCAATATCACGAGCATGCTGGGCCGCCTGACGAACCCGTTCGATTAGTTTTGACCAATCCTCAGGTGGCGAACGAGGGTCGGAGGTAATCTCCGTTCCAACGCTGTCGAAGTGACTGACAAGCGGTAGCACCTTCGTGATATGAGTGCCGACAGCATCCCCTTGATTAGACGCATCGAGAGCTGAGAGGTATCCGAAAGGGAATCTCTTCACCGGTTTCATGGAGCTCCTTGGCGCGACGCGTGCGCCATTTAGATAGGCCGCGATTATTAATGATAGTAAATTTAAACTATCTAGTGTCCGGTTTGCAAGTCACGGCGTCCTAGTGGTTGAGCCCTGACGGTTGAGTCCGTGTGGGGTTTCGGTTTGCGCCCCATCCTGCGAGTCTGGCGGGATGCGCAGTGGCATCTCTTTCACGCTCTCCACCTCGGATCGCCTTCGGCTCGAAGCACTCGTCGCGG
>NZ_JAKSYA010000042.1:0-25520 GCF_022829485.1 Methylobacterium sp. J-059 | reverse complement strand
ATGGTGATGCCGGGCGACAACGTGACCATGGACGTCACGCTGATCGTGCCGGTGGCCATGGAGGAGAAGCTGCGCTTCGCCATCCGCGAGGGCGGCCGAACCGTCGGCGCCGGCGTCGTCGCCGCCATCAACGCGTAGTCGTCAGACAGATCGGCCCTTCGTCTCCCGGGACGAAGGGCCGGTGCCCGGACACAGCATCCGTCAGGGGACGATTGAGGGAAGGGCCCTCGCGCCCGCCCAACACGTTTCCGTCGAGGTTTAGGTCATGAACGGTCAAAACATCCGCATCCGCCTGAAGGCGTTCGATCATCGCATCCTGGATGCGTCCACCCGCGAGATCGTCTCTACCGCCAAGCGGACCGGCGCGACCATCCGCGGCCCGATCCCGCTGCCGACCCATATCGAGAAGTTCACGGTCAACCGCTCGCCGCACATCGACAAGAAGTCGCGCGAGCAGTTCGAGATGCGCACCCACAAGCGCGTGCTCGATATCGTCGATCCGACCCCCCAGACCGTGGACGCGCTGATGAAGCTCGACCTCGCCGCTGGCGTGGACGTGGAGATCAAGCTCTAAGCCCCGCCGGGTTTAGAGCTTACCGTTTCATCGCGCGAGGGAGACACCTTATGCGCTCAGGCGTCATTGCACAGAAGGTCGGCATGACCCGGATCTTCACGGAAGCGGGGGAACACGTTCCCTGCACCGTGCTCAAGATCGAACAATGCCAGGTGGTCGCCCACCGCACGGTCGAGAAGAACGGCTACGTCGCCGTCCAGCTCGGCGTCGGCAAGGCGAAGGTCAAGAACGTCTCGGCCGCCGAGCGTGGCCGCTTCGCGGTCGCCAAGGTTGAGCCGAAGCAAAAGATCGCCGAGTTCCGCGTGTCCGAGGATGCGCTGATCCCGGTGGGCGCCGAGATCACGGCCGATCATTTCATCCCGGGCCAGTTCGTCGACGTGACGGGCACGACCACGGGTAAGGGGTTCGCCGGCGGCATCAAGCGCTGGAACTTCGGCGGTCTGCGCGCCACCCACGGCGTGTCGATCTCGCACCGCTCGATCGGTTCGACCGGCGGCCGTCAGGATCCGGGCAAGACCTTCAAGAACAAGAAGATGCCCGGTCACATGGGCGTCGACCGCGTGACCACGCAGAACCTGCGCGTCGTCCGCACGGACGTCGAGCGCGGCCTGATCCTGGTCGAGGGTGCGGTTCCCGGCGTCGCCGGCGGCTGGATCCAGATCCGGGACGCGGTGAAGCGCAAGCTTCCGGCCGAAGTTCCCCAGCCCGGCAAGTTCCGTGAGAACGGCGCGTCGGCTGCCCCGCAATCCGCCCCCGAGGCGCCCGCTGCCGAGGAGAACGCGTGATGAAGCTTGATATCACCACCCTCGACGGCGCCGGCGCCGGCTCGGTGGAGCTCGACGAGGCCATCTTCGGCCTCGAGCCCCGCGCCGACCTGCTCCAGCGCATGGTGCGCTGGCAGCTCGCCAAGCGTCGTGCCGGCACCCACGCCGTGCAGAACCGCTCGGACGTGAACCGGACCCGCAAGAAGCTGTACAAGCAGAAGGGCACCGGCAACGCGCGTCACGGCGCAGCGTCGGCTCCGCAGTTCCGCGGCGGCGGCCGTGCGTTCGGCCCGGTCGTCCGCGACCACGGCCACGATCTTCCCAAGAAGGTCCGTGCCCTGGCCCTGCGTCACGCCCTGTCGGCCAAGGCCAAGGCCTCGACCCTCATCGTCGTCGACGACATCAAGATCGAGGACCACAAGACCAAGGGTCTCGTCGAGCGCTTCGGCAAGATGGGTCTCTCGAGCGCGCTGATCATCGGCGGCGCCGAGGTCGACGAGAACTTCGGCCGCGCCGCCCGCAACATCCCGATGATCGACGTGCTGCCCGTGCAGGGCATCAACGTCTACGACATCCTGCGCCGCGACACGCTCGTGCTGACCCGCGCCGCGATCGACGCGCTGGAGGAGCGTTTCAAATGAGTGCCGATCCGCGCCACTACGACATCATCGTCTCCCCGGTCATCACCGAGAAGGCGACGAACCTCACCGAGCAGAACAAGGTCGTCTTCCGGGTCGCTCCGAAGGCCACCAAGCCGCAGATCAAGGAAGCGGTCGAGAAGCTGTTCGACGTCAAGGTCACGGCGGTGAACACCCTCGTGACCAAGGGCAAGAAGAAGATCTTCCGCGGCATGCGCGGACAGCGTTCGGACGTGAAGAAAGCGGTCGTGACCCTCGCCGAAGGTGACACGATCGACGTCACGACCGGCCTCTGACATAGACCGGGTAGGGATTTAAGCCGATGGCCTTGAAGACATTCAAACCGGTCACGCCGAGCCTGCGCCAGCTCGTGCTGGTCGACCGCCGTGAGCTCTACAAGGGCAAGCCGGTGAAGGCGCTGACCGAGGGCAAGTCGTCCTCGGGCGGCCGCAACAACCTCGGGCGGATCACCGTCCGCTTCCGCGGCGGCGGTCACAAGCGCTCGCTCCGTCTCGTCGACTTCAAGCGTCGGTCGCAGCCGGGCGTGTCGGCGACCGTCGAGCGGATCGAGTACGATCCGAACCGCACGGCGTTCATCGCGCTGATCAACTACCCGGACGGCAAGCAGAGCTACATCATCGCTCCGCAGCGCCTGCAGCCGGGCGACAAGGTGATCTCGGGCGAGGGCGTCGACATCAAGCCGGGCAATGCCGGGCCGATCGGCGGCATGCCGGTGGGCACGATCGTGCACAACATCGAGCTGAAGATCGGCAAGGGCGGCGCCGTCGCCCGCTCCGCCGGCAACTACGCTCAGATCGTCGGGCGCGACCAGGGCTACGTGACGCTCCGCCTGAACTCCGGCGAGCAGCGCTTGGTCCACGGCCAGTGCTACGCGACGGTGGGTGCGGTCTCGAACCCGGACCACATGAACATCTCGCTCGGCAAGGCCGGGCGCAACCGGTGGCTCGGCAAGCGTCCGCACGTCCGCGGCGTGGCCATGAACCCGGTCGACCACCCGCACGGCGGCGGCGAGGGACGCACCTCGGGCGGCCGTAACCCGGTGACGCCCTGGGGCGTGCCGACCAAGGGGAAGAAGACCCGCTCGAACAAGCGGACCGACGTCTTCATCCTGTCCAGCCGCCACAACCGCAAGAAGTAACCATCATGGCACGCTCACTCTGGAAGGGGCCGTTCGTCGACGGCTACCTCTTCAAGAAGGCCGAGGCGGCTCGCGGGTCGAGCCGGAACGAGGTCATCAAGATCTGGAGCCGTCGCTCCACCATCCTGCCGCAGTTCATCGGGCTCACCTTCGGTGTGCACAATGGGCAGAAGCACATCCCGGTCTACGTCTCCGAGGAAATGGTCGGTCACAAGTTCGGCGAGTTCTCGCCGACCCGCACCTTCCACGGCCACGCGGCCGACAAGAAGGCGAAGAGGCGCTGACATGGGCAAGCAAGCCACCCCCCGCGCGCTGCCCGAGAACGAGGCCAAGGCCGTGGCACGGATGCTCCGTGTCTCGCCCCAGAAGCTCAACCTCGTCGCGCAGATGATCCGCGGCAAGAAGGTCGAGTCGGCGCTCGCCGACCTCGAGTTCTCCCGCAAGCGCATCTCGACCGAGGTCAAGAAGTGCCTCGAGAGCGCGATCGCCAACGCCGAGAACAACCACGATCTGGACGTCGACGACCTCGTCGTCACCCAGGCCTTCGTGGGCAAGGCGCTGGTCCTGAAGCGCTTCCACGCCCGCGCCCGCGGCCGCGGCGCGCGCATCCTGAAGCCTTTCTCGAACCTCACCATCGTGGTTCGCGAAGTCCGCACCGCCGAAGCGGCCTGAGGAGAATCTGATGGGTCAGAAAGTCAACCCGATCGGTCTCCGGCTCGGCATCAACCGGACCTGGGATTCCCGCTGGTTCGCCGGCAAGACCGAATACGTCAAGCTGATGCACGAGGACGTCGCGATCCGCGCCGCCCTCATGAAGCAGCTCAAGCAGGCGGCGGTCTCCAAGATCGTCATCGAGCGCCCGCACCGGAAGTGCCGCGTCACCATCCACTCGGGCCGTCCGGGCGTGGTGATCGGCAAGAAGGGCGCCGACATCGAGAAGCTGCGCAAGCTGGTCAACACGATGACCAAGGCCGACGTGACCATCAACATCGTCGAGGTGCGGAAGCCCGAGATCGACGCCGTGCTGGTGGCCGACTCGATCGCGCAGCAGCTCGAGCGCCGCGTCGCCTTCCGTCGCGCCATGAAGCGCGCCGTTCAGTCGGCGATGCGCCTCGGGGCCGAGGGCATCCGGATCAACTGCTCCGGACGTCTCGGCGGCGCTGAGATCGCCCGCCAGGAATGGTACCGCGAGGGCCGCGTGCCCCTGCATACGCTGCGCGCCGACGTCGACTACGGCACGGCCACCGCGTTCACGACCTACGGCACGTGCGGCATCAAGGTCTGGGTGTTCAAGGGCGAGATCCTCGAGCACGACCCGATGGCGCAGGATAAGAAGGCGCAGGAAGAGGGCGGCCGTTCGGGCGGTCGTCGCGAGCGCGATGGCGAGGGTGACCGCGGTCGCGGTCGCCGCGATCACGCCTAAGCGCGATCGTCGGACCCCCGAGCCAAGGAAGGTGTTGAGAGGCTGCCATGTTGCAACCCAAGAAGACCCGGTTTCGTAAGCAGTTCAAAGGTCGCATCTCCGGTGCGGCCAAGGGCGGCTTCGACCTGAATTTCGGCCAGTTCGGCCTGAAGGCGGTGGAGCCCGAGCGCATCACCGCGCGCCAGATCGAGGCGGCCCGCCGCGCGATCACCCGTGAGATGAAGCGTCAGGGCCGGGTCTGGATCCGGATCTTCCCCGACGTTCCGGTCACGTCGAAGCCGACCGAAGTCCGCATGGGCTCCGGCAAGGGCGCGCCTGAGTACTGGGCCGCCCGCGTCCACCCGGGCCGCATCATGTTCGAGGTCGACGGTGTCGCCGAGGACATCGCGAAGGAGGCGCTCCGCCTGGGCGCCGCCAAGCTGCCCATCCGCACGCGCGTCGTGCAACGCATCGCCGACTAAAGGGAGGCAGATCATGAAGTCGTCACAGAGACAGTCGGATCTCGCCGCCCTGTCGCCGGACCAGTTGAGCGACGAGCTGCTGAACCTCAAGAAGGAGCAGTTCAACCTGCGCTTTCAGGGGGCCACCGGCCAGCTCGAGAACGTCGCCCGCGTCCGCGAAGTCCGTCGCGACATCGCCCGCGTCCGCACCCTGCAGCGTCAGAAGACGCTGCAGGCGACGTCGGCCTGAGGAGTTTCATCATGCCGAAGCGCGTATTGCAGGGCGTCGTCGTCAGCGACAAGGGCGAGAAAACCATCGTCGTGAAGGTGGAGCGTCGCTTCACCCACCCGGTGATGAAGAAGACCGTTCGCCGCTCGAAGAACTACCATGCCCACGACGAGGCGAACGCCGCTAAGGTCGGGGCCACGGTGTTCATCGAGGAGTGCCGGCCCTTCTCCAAGACCAAGACCTGGAAGCTCGTCGAGGGCGAAGCCGCCTCGGCCGAGGCTCCGGCGGCCGCCTGATCGCCTTGGACGGACCATGAGACGGGCGCAGGATTCTGCGCCCGTTTTTTCGTATCTGATCCGAGAACGACGTCGGTGCCTAACCGTGTCGAGCGTTCGACGATTCGACCGCGGCTTGGGTTCGACCCATCAATCTCGATCTCCCCATGACCGGCGAGTCGGCCGGTGGCGCTTTTCGCACCTCGTCGCACAATCCTCACGAGGAGCCTGCCGTCATGCGTCGCTGACGGGAGGAAGCTCCTCTGAACGAGGATGAGCCGCATGCTGAAAAACGCCAATCGCGCCTGGGAAGCCCTCCTCGGCTTCTTCGGCGCCGAGGACGTGAACGGGATCGTTAGTTCGAGGCGTGTCTTCGGCATTCACCTGCTTCCGGACCTGCAGGCAGAGACGCTTGCACAGGTGAACCCGTACGCCCCGACCCTGTTGGGCGTCCACCAACCCTACGAACAGCGTCCGCTGACGATCTCCGGCCTGCTGGTCCGCGGCAATGATCAGGCCATCGCCATCACGCCGTTGCAGTATCGCGACGTTGACATCGGGGAGAGCGAACCGTTCCCGGCGTTGAACACCGGCCTTTGGTTGTTCCAGGTCGACGGCCAGCCGGTCGCGGTGCTCCTGTCGCAGTATTCCAACTTCAGGTCGGGCAAGTTCGCTCAGGTCGAGATCGCAACGCTGCCGGGATCCGAGGCTCAGGCGTTCGCGCGCACGTTTCTAAAACGTATTCAAGAGGCGGGCGCGAACTCGATCCTGTATCGCGGCAAGGTCCTCTCCTTCGAGGGTGGATCCGACTATTCCGGCATGAGTACGGAGATGTCCGTCCATAAGCTGTCGCCGGTGGCCCGAGAGGCGATCATCCTCGACGACGCCACGATGGCGCGCCTGGATCGCCACGTCTTCGCGTTCAACCGGCATCGCGCCGGTCTGCGCCGCCTCGGGCAGTCGATCCGGAAGGGTCTGCTCCTTTATGGGCCGCCCGGCACCGGGAAGACCCACGTGATCCGATACATCGCCTCGAATTTACCGGCCCGGACCACCATCCTGATCACGGCGGAGCAGGTCCAGGACCTGACCCGATACATGCTGCTTGCGCGCACCCTGCAGCCGAGCATCGTCGTGCTGGAGGACGTGGATCTGGTCGGGCGCTCGCGGGAGGGCATGAACAGCCCGAAGACGGAGGTCCTGTTGAACCGTCTGCTCAACGAGATGGACGGTCTGGGCGACGATGCGGACATCCTTTTCCTCCTGACCACCAACCGGCCCGAGGAGATCGAGGAGGCCCTCGCGTCGCGTCCGGGACGCGTCGACGAGGCCATCGAGATCGCGAATCCCGACGCCGCCTGCCGCGCACGGCTGATCGCCCTTTACGGAGGCGCCCTGCAATTCGAGGAGGGCGCCATCGACGACGCGGTCGCGCTGTCGGAGGGAGCGAGCGCGGCCTTCGTCAAGGAGATGGTGCGCCGCCTGGCCCAGGCTTCGCTTTCGCTGAGAAGCGCCGAGATCCTGGACCGTGCCATGGTGAACCGTGCCATGGTCGCGGCCGTCTTTGGCGAGGCCGTGGAGAACGGAAACCGGATCGGCCGCCGAATCGTCGGTCTGTCGAATGCTCCGAAGCACGCCGGGCGTGCCGGCGCCCCACCCCTCGACGGCTGCGGCGAGGATCTGGAGCTCGGCACAGATTAGGCCGGGGCCGGCACGGAAAGTCTTGCGCCCCTGCGCCCCGTAGTGTAGTGGGCACCCCTTCGCGACATGTGAGAGGGTGTTCGCGCCCTTCGTACGCGGTGACCGCGCCGGCGCTGGACAAGCGCCGATAGCGCGGTCTGTCATATGAGCCGGGGACATCAGATCCCCATCAGGCGTCGTCCGCCGGGCAATACCGCCCGTGTGCGGAAACCCGCCTGAAACAAGGAAAGGTCACTCCTGTGATCCAGATGCAGACGAATCTGGACGTCGCCGACAACTCGGGTGCGCGTCGCGTGATGTGCATCAAGGTGCTGGGCGGGTCGAAGCGGCGCTATGCCGGCGTGGGCGACATCATCGTCGTGTCCATCAAGGAGGCGATCCCGCGCGGCCGCGTCAAGAAGGGCGACGTCATGAAGGCGGTGGTCGTGCGGACCGCCAAGGAAGTGAAGCGTCCCGACGGTTCGGTGATCCGCTTCGACAAGAACGCGGCGGTGCTGATCAACAATCAGAAGGAGCCGATCGGGACCCGCATCTTCGGGCCGGTGCCGCGCGAGCTGCGCGCCCGCAACCACATGAAGATCATCTCGCTGGCTCCGGAGGTGCTGTGATGGCAGCCAAGATCAAGAAGGGCGACACCGTCGTCGTCCTCACCGGTCGCGATTCCGGTCGCTCCGGCGAGGTCATCCAGGTGATGCCGAAGGACGACAAGGCGCTCGTCCGCGGGATCAACCTGGTCAAGAAGCACCAGAAGCAGAGCCAGAACCAGGAAGGCGGCATCATCTCGAAGGAGGCCGCGATCCAGCTCTCGAACCTCGCGTTGCAGGACGCGAACGGCAAGCCGACCCGCGTGGGTTTCCGCATCCTCGAAGACGGCCGCAAGGTCCGCTTCGCCAAGACCACGGGGGATCAGATCGATGGCTGAGGCCAACAAGGACGCCTACGTCCCGCGCCTGCGCGCCCACTACGACGAGGTCATCCGCCAGAAGCTCATCGAGCAGTTCGGCTACAAGAACCCGATGCAGGTTCCGCGGATCGACAAGATCGTCATCAACATGGGCGTCGGCGAGTCCACCGCGGACTCGAAGAAGGCCACCGTCGCCGCCGGCGACCTGGCGCTGATCGCCGGCCAGAAGCCGGTCATCACCAAGGCCCGCAAGCCGATCGCCACCTTCAAGGTCCGCGAGGGCATGCCGATCGGCTGCAAGGTCACCCTGCGCCGCCAGAAGATGTACGAGTTCATGGATCGCCTCGTCACGATCGCGCTGCCGCGCGTCCGCGACTTCCGCGGCCTGAACCCGAAGTCGTTCGACGGCCGCGGCAACTACGCGCTCGGCCTCAAGGAGCACCTCGTGTTCCCGGAGATCTCGTACGACAAGGCCGAGCAGACCTGGGGCATGGACATCGTCGTCGCCACCACCGCCACCACCGACGAGGAAGCCCGCGCTCTCCTCGCCGCCTTCCAATTCCCGTTCCGGCAGTAGGCGTCCCTCGGGATACCTAGACGCGGACACCGGAGGATAGACAATGGCAAAGAAGAGTTCAGTCGAACAGAACAACCACCGGAAGGAGCTGGTTAAGCGCTTCGCTGCGAAGCGCCAGGCCCTGCTCGCGACCGCCAACGACGAGTCCCTCGAGATGGAGGAGCGCTTCGAGGCGCGCCTCAAGCTCGCGGAGCTTCCCCGCAACTCGTCGCCGACCCGCGTGCGCAACCGGTGCGAGATCACCGGCCGGCCGCGCGCCTATTACCGCAAGATGGGCGTCTCGCGTATCGCGCTGCGCGAGCTCGGGAACCGGGGCCTGATCCCGGGCCTCGTCAAGTCGAGCTGGTAAGGAGGCACCCATGGTCAACGATCCCGTGGGCGATATGCTCACCCGCATCCGCAACGGCCAGATGCGCCGTCGCAACGTCGTCTCGACGCCCGGCTCGCGCCTCCGCGCGAACGTCCTGAACGTGCTGAAGTCGGAAGGCTACATCCGCGACTTCGCGACCACCGAACTCGGCAACGGCCGGACGGAGTTCGCGATCGAGCTGAAGTACTACGACGGCCAGCCCGTCATCCGCTCGATCCAGCGCGTGTCGAAGCCCGGCCGCCGCGTCTACTCGGCCGTCGGCGATCTGCCGCGCGTCGCCGACGGTCTCGGCGTGACCATCGTGTCCACCCCGCAGGGCGTCATGGCCGACCACGAGGCGCGCGAGCGCAACGTCGGCGGCGAAGTGCTCTGCAAGGTGTTCTGATCCCCGGATAAGGAGAGAGGCAGATGTCTCGCGTAGGCAAGAAGCCCGTCCCCGTTCCGGCCGGCGTCACCGCGTCGGTCACGGGTCAGACGGTGAAGATGAAGGGCTCGAAGGGCGAGCTGCAGTTCGTGGTTCCTTCGCTGGTCGACGTGGCGCTCGAGGACGGCGCGATCACGGTGACCCCGAAGGACCAGTCCAAGGCGGCGCGTTCGCTTTGGGGCACCTCGCGGGCCCAGGTCGCGAACCTCGTCGAGGGCGTGTCCAAGGGCTTCGAGAAGAAGCTCGAGATCACCGGCGTCGGCTATCGCGCCGCGATGGCCGGCAAGGCGCTCAAGCTCTCGCTCGGGTACAGCCACGACATCGAGTACCAGATCCCGGCCGGCATCACGATCGTGACGCCGAAGCCGACGGAGATCACGATCTCCGGCATCGACCGGCAGGTCGTCGGCCAGGTCGCCGCGGAGATCCGCGACTACCGCGGTCCCGAGCCCTACAAGGGCAAGGGCGTGAAGTACGCCGGCGAGTTCATCTTCCGCAAGGAAGGCAAGAAGAAGTAAGGGGGCTGAGACATGTCACGCAAACTCGAAGCCCTCGATCGCCGCAAGGCGCGGGTGCGCCGGGCGCTCCGCGCCTCCGCCAACGGCCGGCCGCGCCTGTCGGTGTTCCGCTCGTCGAAGCAGATCTACGTCCAGGTCATCGATGATGCGGCGGGCGTCACGCTCGCCGCCGCCTCGTCGATCGACAAGGGCCTGCGCGCCGACCTGAAGACCGGCGCCGACGTCGCCGCCGCCTCGGCAGTGGGCAAGCTCGTCGCCGAGCGGGCCAAGGCTGCCGGCGTCTCGAAGGTCGTGTTCGACCGCTCGGGCTACCAGTACCACGGCCGGATCAAGGCTCTGGCCGAAGCCGCCCGCGAGGGTGGCCTCGACTTCTAAATCTCGGCGGTGCGGAGGCGGCGTGTCCGCCTCCGGCGATGACGATTCAAGCGAGCGGGCCCGCCGCCCGCGCCAGTGAGATGAAACGGAAGCAACATGGCACGTGAACGTGAAGGCGGTGGCCGCGGCCGCCGCGACGACCGCGAGGAGCGCGACAGCGAGTTCGTGGACAAGCTCGTCCACATCAACCGCGTCGCCAAGGTGGTGAAGGGCGGCCGTCGCTTCGGCTTCGCCGCGCTCGTCGTCGTCGGCGACCAGAAGGGCCGCGTCGGCTTCGGCCACGGCAAGGCCCGCGAAGTCCCCGAGGCGATCCGCAAGGCGACCGAAGCCGCCAAGCGCGGCCTCGTCCGCATCTCGCTCCGCGAGGGCCGGACGCTGCACCACGACGTGCAGGGCCGTCACGGCGCCGGCAAGGTGATCCTCCGCGCGGCTCCGCAGGGCACCGGCATCATCGCCGGCGGCCCGATGCGCGCCGTGTTCGAGACGCTCGGCATGCAGGACGTCGTGGCCAAGAGCCTCGGCTCCTCGAACCCCTACAACCTCGTGCGCGCCACCTTCGAGGCGCTGAAGAACGAGGACAGCCCGCGCTCGGTCGCCGGTCGTCGCGGTCTCAAGGTGTCCACGCTCCAGGCGCGGCGCACCGATTCGGACCCGTCCGACCAGTCCGAAGCCGCAGTCGCGTAAGGGGAGGGCAGCATGGCTAGCAAGACTGTCCGCGTGGAGCAGATCGGTTCCCCGATCCGCCGCGAGGCCTCCCAGCGCCAGACGCTGGTGGGCCTGAAGCTGAACAAGCTTCACCGTGTCTCCGAGCTCGAAGACACCCCCGCCGTTCGCGGCATGATCCGAAAGGTCGCGCACCTCGTGCGCGTCCTCGACGACGCGGCTTGAGGAGGGCGCGATGAAGCTCAACGAGATCCGCGACAACGAAGGCGCAACCAAGAACCGGATGCGCGTCGGCCGAGGCATCGGCTCCGGCAAGGGCAAGACCGCAGGGCGCGGCGTGAAGGGTCAGAAGGCCCGGACCGGCGTGGCCATCAAGGGCTTCGAGGGCGGCCAGATGCCGCTTCACCGTCGCCTGCCGAAGCGCGGCTTCAACAACCTCTACTCGACCGACCTCAACGAGGTGAATCTCGGCCGGGTGCAGCAGGCGATCGACGCCGGCAAGCTCGACAAGGCCGCGACCGTGACGGTCGAGGCCCTCGTGCAGGCCGGGATCATCGCCCGTCCCCGCGACGGCGTGAAGCTGCTCGGCGTCGGCGAGCTGACCGCGAAGGTCGCCTTCGAGGTGACCCGGGCGTCGAAGTCGGCGGTCGAGGCGGTCGAGAAGGCCGGCGGCAGCGTCGTCGTCGCCTACGGCGCCGGCGTCTCGGTCCGCGGCAAGGGTGGCAAGGACTTGGGCGGCAAGGGCGAAGCGACCGCCTGAGCGCGGTTGCCTCGCCGGGAGCGACCCCTTAAGTCGAAGCTTCGAGCGGCGGCCCGTGCGACCTCGCATGCGGCCGCCGCTCCCGTTTTCAGGGATGCCCCGCGGCTCCCTCGTGACCCATCATCAGGACACAGGCCATGGCCTCAGCCGCCGAGCAGCTCGCCGCGAACCTCAATTTCGGTGCCATCGCGAAGGCGGATGAGCTCAAGAAGCGCATCTGGTTCACCCTCGGCGCGCTCGTGGTGTTCCGGCTCGGGACCTATATCCCGATCCCCGGCATCGACCCGGAGCAGTTCGCGCGCAATTTCCAGCAGCAGGCCGGCGGCGTGCTCGGGCTGTTCAACATGTTCTCCGGCGGTGCCGTCGAGCGCATGGCGATCTTCGCGCTCAACATCATGCCGTACATCTCGGCCTCGATCATCATCCAGCTGCTCACCTCGGTGATCCCGAGCCTCGAGACGCTGAAGAAGGAGGGCGAGTCCGGCCGCAAGGTCATCAACCAGTACACCCGCTACCTCACGGTGGTGCTGGCGCTGGTCCAGTCCTGGGGCATCGCCGTCGGCCTCCAGGGGTCGAGCGCCGCGATCGATCCCGGCCCGTTCTTCCTCGCCTCGACCGTGATCACGCTCACCGGCGGCACGCTGTTCCTGATGTGGATCGGCGAGCAGATCACCTCGCGCGGCATCGGCAACGGCTCGTCGCTGATCATCTTCGCCGGCATCGTCGCCCACCTGCCGACCGCCATCATCGGTGCGCTCGAGCTGTCGCGCACCGGCGCGCTGTCCTCGGCGGTAATCCTCGGCGTCGGCGTCGCCGCGATCGGCCTCGTCTACTTCATCGTGTTCATGGAGCGCGCCCAGCGCCGGCTGCTGATCAACTATCCCAAGCGCCAGGTCGGCAACCGGATGTACGAGGGCCAGACCTCGTTCCTGCCCTTGAAGCTCAACACCTCGGGCGTGATCCCGCCGATCTTCGCCTCGTCGCTCCTGCTGCTGCCGGCCACCGTGGCGAGCTTCTCGGCCAACCAGGGCACCGGCGTGCTGGCGACGGTCACGACCTATCTCGGCCACGGCCGTCCGCTCTACATGGCGCTCTACGCCGCGCTGATCATCTTCTTCGCGTTCTTCTACACCGCGGTGGTCTTCAACCCGCAGGAGACCGCCGACAATCTGAAGAAGCATGGCGGCTTCATCCCCGGCATCCGGCCCGGCGAGCGCACCGCGGCGTTCATCGACAAGGTGCTGACGCGCATCACCCTGATCGGCGCGCTCTACCTGACCTTCGTCTGCCTGGTGCCGGAGATCATCGCCTCCTACGCCTCCGCCAGCCTCGGATTTGGCGGCACGTCGCTGCTCATCGTCGTGTCGGTGACGATGGACACCGTGGCGCAGATCCACGGGCACCTGATGGCGCACCAGTACGAGGGCCTCGTCAAGAAGGCCAAGCTGCGCGGTGCGTCGACGACCCAGCGGCGGCGCTGAGCGGCACGTCGGGCGATACGGCTCGGCGACACGAGAGACACAATCGCCGGAATGACGAGTGGACAGCGATTTGCCCGCTCGCCCGTCCGGCGGAAGCCGCTACAAGCAACGCCGACGCGGGAACGACGCCGATACGGCGTCGCCGCGCGCCAAGAAGCCCTGAGAGACGGGCACGGACGAGGATAACGCCCATGCGGATCATTCTGCTCGGACCACCCGGCGCGGGGAAGGGGACACAGTCCGAGCGGATCGTCGCGCGATTCGGCATCCCGCAGCTTTCCACCGGCGACATGCTGCGCGCGGCCGTCGCTGCCGGAACACCGGTCGGACTCCAGGCGAAGGCAGTGATGGAGAGCGGCGGCCTCGTGTCCGACGCGATCGTCGTCGGCATCGTCGCCGACCGGATCGAGGAGGCGGATGCGCGCGGCGGGTTCATCCTCGACGGCTTTCCCCGCACCGTCGAGCAGGCCAAGGCCCTCGACGTGATGCTGGACGAGAAGGGCCTGCATCTCTCGACCGTGATCGAGTTCAAGGTCGACGAGAAGGTCCTGGTCGGGCGCATCGCCAAGCGGGCGGAGGAGACCGCCGCCCGCGGACAGCCGGTGCGGAAGGACGACACCCCCGAGGTGTTCGCCTCGCGTCTCGAGGCCTACCGGATCCAGACCGCCCCGCTCTCGGCCTATTACGAGCGCGCTGGGATGCTGCAGACCGTGGACGGCATGGCGCCGATCGACGCGGTGACGGATTCGCTGATGGCGATCCTCGAATCGCATCGCGAAGGCGTGGCGTCCTGAAGCCATCCTTCCGGGGACCCATGATCATGTCGACGCATGCGGCTCGGGCGATCCTCGCAGCGCTGACCCTGACGGTCGGCGCGATGCCGATGGCGGCGTGGGCCGGCCCGGCGCAATCGTATCAGTACGAGCGACGGACGACCGGCCGCCTGTGCAGGCCGCCGCTGAAGTTCGCGGCTGGCGCGTGCGTGCGGCGCTGCCCGGCCGGCTTTCGCGACAACGGCGGGTATTGCCGCCAGCTGAACCAGCGCTTCTGACGTCGACCCGAAGAGACCCACGCCCCTGCGGTTCGCCAGGTGACGCGATGGGGACGATGCAGCGCGCCGGGCGCGCCCGCCGGGCCCGGCGCGGCGTCTTATCGTGCCGAACCGTTGACATCACCGCCGGCCCGCGCTAGCAGGCCGGTCTTCGTCTGCACAGCCGTTGGTCCGAGGTGCCCTCCAAGGGGCGGCCGCGGGCCGATTTGTCGTTGACGGGCGTGCAGGGGCCGGCCTCCACCGGACGCACGCTTTCCCACAGGACGGCCCGGGCGATCGCCCGTACGCCACATGGAGCATGACCTTGGCCCGTATCGCCGGCGTTAACATCCCGACCAACAAGCGCGTCGTCATCGCGCTCCAGTACATCCACGGCATCGGCGCGAAGAAGGCCGAGGAGATCACGGAGAAGGTTGGCATCCCGGCCGAGCGCCGCGTGAACCAGCTCACCGACGCCGAGGTGCTGCAGATCCGCGAGACGATCGATCGCGACTACCTCGTCGAGGGCGACCTTCGCCGCGACGTCTCGATGAACATCAAGCGCCTGATGGACCTCGGCTGCTACCGCGGCCTGCGCCATCGCCGCAACCTGCCGGTCCGCGGCCAGCGCACGCACACCAACGCGCGCACCCGCAAGGGCAAGTCCAAGCCGATCGCCGGCAAGAAGAAGTAAGCTTACGAATTCGGAGGCTGCGCGCGGCGCGGCCTCCCATGCATCGTGCCGGATCTCCCTCGACGGGAGCCGGCGTGACGGGGCGGCGCTCCGCAAATGTGCCGACCGAACCCATACGAGAATCCCGAGCACCTGGAATTACGGGTGCGCTTGAAGGACAGGTATCGAAAAGATGGCCAAGGAACCGACCCGCGTCCGCCGGCGCGAACGCAAGAACATCGTCTCGGGCGTGGCGCACGTCGCCGCATCGTTCAACAACACGATGATCACCATCACCGACGCGCAGGGCAACACGATCTCGTGGTCCTCCTCGGGCGCCATGGGCTTCAAGGGCTCGCGGAAGTCGACCCCCTACGCCGCGCAGGTCGCCGCCGAGGACGCGGCCCGCAAGGCCGCCGAGCACGGCATGCGCACCCTTGAGGTCGAGGTCTCCGGGCCCGGCTCGGGCCGCGAGTCGGCGCTCCGCGCCCTCCAGGCCGCGGGCTTCACCGTGACCTCGATCCGCGACGTCACCTCGATCCCGCACAACGGCTGCCGCCCACGCAAGCGTCGGCGCGTCTGAGGCGGACGGAGACACACGTGGCGGATACGAAGATCCTTCCCGGCGTCAAGCGCTGGAGCGTCGGTGACATCACGCTCACCGTGCTCAACGACGGCTGGTTTCAGGGCTCCCTCGATCTCGTCACGGGCATCTCGAAGGACGAGGCCGGCGCGCTGCAGCGCGCCGGCTTCCGTACGCAGGAGCCGCGGGTGATGCTCAACGCATTCCTGCTGACGGGCCCCGGCCGCAAGCCGGTGCTGATCGATTCCGGCTACGGGTCGTTCGGTCCGCCGACCATGGGTCGCGTGCCCGCAGCGCTCGCCGTCGCGGGCGTGGCGCCCGAGGCGATCGAGACCGTTCTCGTCACGCACTGCCATCCCGACCATATCGGTGGGCTGGTGGTCGACGGGAAGGCCGCCTACCCGAACGCGGAGATCGTGCTGCATTCGGACGAGGCGGCGTACTGGCTCCCCGATGCGGCGCTCGCCGCCGCACCGGACGGGGCAAAGCCGTATTTCGAGAACGCCCGCAAGGCGCTGGCACCCTATGCCGGCCGGGTGCGCGAGCAGTCCGGCGGGGAAGTCCTGCCGGGCATCACCGCGGTGCACCTGCCCGGCCATACGCCGGGCCATTGCGGTTTCCGGATCGTTTCGGGGGACAAGTCGCTCCTGGTGTTCACCGATGTGGTGCACCTGCCGGCGATCCAGTTCAAGCAACCCGAGGCGGGCGTCGGCTTCGATGTCGACGGCGACCAGGCGCGAGCGACCCGCAAGGCGATCCTCGCGGATCTGGCGGCCGACGGGACCCGCATCGCCGGCTCGCATCTCGAATTCCCGGCCGTCGGCACCGTGACGCGGGATGGGGACGGATACCGGTTCGTGCCGGATCTCTGGGTCGCCGACGAGGCGTAGGCCCGGAGCAGTCTTTTAGGGACCGACCGACGCTGGGGGCAGCGTCGATCGGCCGAAGCGCGGACCCGGACGTCGCGGGTTCGTGCGTCAGGAGAGGTAGGATCGTGGTCATTCAGAAGAACTGGCAAGAGCTGATCAAGCCCAACAAGCTGCAGGTCTCGACCGGCGACGACCCGAAGCGGGTCGCCACCGTCGTGGCCGAGCCGTTGGAGCGCGGCTTCGGCACGACGCTCGGCAACTCGCTGCGCCGGGTGCTGCTGTCCTCCCTCCAGGGCGCGGCCGTGACCTCGGTCCAGATCGACGGCGTCCTGCATGAATTCTCCTCGATCCCGGGCGTCCGCGAGGACGTCACCGACATCGTCCTGAACATCAAGACGATCGCCATCCGCTCGCAGACCGACGCCCCGAAGCGCATGACCCTGCGCAAGACCGGCCCGGGCCTCGTCACCGCCGGCGACATCGGCACGGTCGGCGACATCCAGATCCTGAACCCCGACCTCGTGATCTGCACGCTGGACGACGGCGCCGAGATCCGGATGGAGTTCACGGTCGCCACCGGCAAGGGCTACGTGCCGGCCGAGCGCAACCGCCCCGAGGACGCGCCGATCGGCCTGATCCCGGTGGACGCGCTGTTCTCGCCGGTGACCAAGGTCAGCTACCGCATCGAGACCACCCGGGAGGGCCAGGATCTCGACAAGGACAAGCTGACGATGACCGTCGAGACCAACGGTGCGGTGTCGCCGGAGGATGCGCTGGCCTACGCCGCGCGCATCATCCAGGACCAGCTCCAGGTGTTCGTGAACTTCGAGGATCCCCGCAAGGAGGAGGCCGCCCCGCTCGCGCCGCAGCTGCCCTTCAACCCGGCGCTGCTCAAGAAGGTCGACGAGCTCGAGCTTTCTGTGCGTTCGGCGAACTGCCTGAAGAACGACAACATCGTCTACATCGGCGACCTCATCCAGAAGTCCGAGGGCGAGATGCTGCGCACCCCGAACTTCGGCCGCAAGTCGCTCAACGAGATCAAGGAAGTGCTGGCCGGGATGGGTCTGCACCTCGGGATGGACATCCCCGGCTGGCCGCCGGAGAACATCGAGGACCTCGCCAAGCGCTTCGAGGAGCACTACTGAGGGCGAATGGCGAGTAGGGAGTAGCGAATAGGGGCGTCCGCAGGGCTCCCCGGTTCCGCTGCACTCTATCCGCTACTCGCTACTCCCTATTCGCCTTCAAGATGACGGTCGTACCGTGGCACGGCGACCGCAAAAACCAGGAGAGCCAACATGCGTCACGGATTCCGCGGTCGTCGTTTCAACCGCACCACCGAGCACCGCAAGGCGATGTTCGCCAACATGTCCGCCGCGCTGATCAAGCACGAGCAGATCATCACCACGCTGCCGAAGGCCAAGGACCTGCGCCCGGTCATCGAGAAGCTGATCTCGCTCGGCCGCATCGACAGCGTCCACACCCGCCGTCTCGCCATGTCGCAGATCCGCGACCACGACATGGTCAAGAAGCTCTTCACGGTGCTCGGCCCGCGCTACACGGCCCGTCCGGGCGGCTACTGCCGCATCATGAAGGCCGGCTTCCGCAAGGGCGACAACGCCCCGCTCGCCGTGATCGAGTTCGTCGACCGCGACGTCAGCGCCCGCGGCAAGGATTCGGGCCCGGTGCTCGGCGGCGAGAGCGAAGCGGCCTGATCGGCGCCTCGACAGCACGAGTTCGAAGAAGGGCGGCCGAGAGGCCGCCTTTTTCGTTGGCCCGAGGCCGTTGCGCGATGCTCGTCCCGGGACGACCGCGATGCGGCGAGCGCATACGGTCGAGGCCGGCGTTTCTCGGGGACGGACGCGCTTTCGAACGCGTTTCCGTCGGGACGGACGGCCGGGCCGACGCGTCAGGTGCCGGGCGCGTCGCCCAGCAGCAAGGAGACGCGGCGGGCGAGCTCGGCCGACTGGAACGGCTTCGTCAGCACCGGCAGGTCGTGCGGGATCTCCACCGCCTCCGCGTGCCCCGTCAGGATCAGCACAGGGACCTCGGACCAGCGGCTCCGCACCTCGGCCGCCAGCTCGACGCCGGTCATGCCGGGCATCGCGAGGTCGGCGACCACGAGGTCGAAGCGGCGCTGCTCCATCAGCGCGAGCGCGGCCGCGCCGTCCGAGGCCTCGATCTCGTCGTAACCGAACCCGTTGAGGAACGAGGCGGTGACGTGCCGGACCTCGGCGTCGTCGTCCACCACCAGGATGGCCGCCGCACGTGCCGCCGCCGGCGCGACCGCGACGTCGGCCTCGTCCGCCACGATGGCCGCGGAGGCCCGCGGCAGGGCGAGGTCGACGCGGGTGCCGTGCCCGACCCGGCTGTCGATCCGCAGGCGGCCGTGGGATTGCTGGGCGAGGCCGAACACCATCGCGAGGCCGAGGCCGGTGCCCTGGCCGACGGCCTTGGTGGTGAAGAACGGCTCGCAGACCCGCGCCAGGATCTCCGGTGGGATGCCTTCGCCGGCATCGCTCACCGATACGCCGACATAGGCGCCGCTCCGCACGTCCGGATCGTCCTCGATCGTCAGCGCCGCCGTCTCGATGACGATCACGCCGCCCTCGCGCATGGCGTCGCGGGCGTTGATGCAGAGGTTGAGGATCGCAAGCTCGAGCTGGTCGGGGTCGACCTGAACCGGGCCGAGATCGCTGCCGAGCCTGGTCTCGACGGTGACGAGCCCGCCGAGGCTGCGCCCGAGCAGCGCCGACATGCCCTCGACGAGGGCGTTCACGTCGGTCGGCCGGGCACGCAGGTCGTTGGCGCGGCTGAAGCTCAGCAGGCGCTTGGTCAGCGAGGCGCCGCGCTCGGCCGCGCCCCGCGCGTTCTCAATCAGCCGCAGCACGCGGGGCTGCTCATGGACCTTCGGCGCGGCGAGCTCGAGGCTGCCGAGGATCGCGGTCAGCAGGTTGTTGAAGTCGTGCGCGATGCCGCCGGCGAGGGTGCCGAGCGCCTGCATCTTGTCGGACTGGCGCAGGCGGGCCTCGAAGCCCTTCTGCTCGGTGACGTCGCGCTCGATCGTGGCGAGATGCGCGATCGCGCCGGAGGGGCCGCGGATCGGGACCCGGACCACGTGGCTCCAGCGCTCGGCGCCGATCGGCCCTTCCGCGGAGACGACGTCGCCGACCTCGCCCGAGCGGATCGCGGCGGCGTCGGCCTCGGCGCTCTCGGCGGCGCGCGTCCCGGGCAGCTCGGCTTCGCTGCGGCCGAGGCAGCCCGCGACGTCGAGGCCGAGCAGCGCCGCCTTTCGGGCGTTGAGGCGCAGGAAGCGCCCGGCCGCGTCCTTGAACGAGATCGCGTCCTCGGAATGGTCGAGCAGGCCGCGCAGCAGGGCCCGCTCGGTGGCGAGCTCCCGCCCGAGCGCATGGCGCTCGAAGGCGTTGCGCACGGTGCCGCGCAGAAGGTCCGCGTCCCAGGGCTTGGCGACGTAGCCGCTGATCCCGCCGCGGTTCAGCGCGCCGATCACGGCGGTGATGTCGGCGTACCCGGTGAGCAGGATCGCCTGGGCTTCGTGGAACCCGCGCATCTCGGCCAGCAGCGCGTCGCCGGTCATGCCGGGCATGCGCTGGTCGGACAGGACGACGGCGATGTCGGGATCGTCGCGCAGGATGGCGAGGGCGTCCACCGGCTTCGTCGTCGTGACGATGCGGTAGGTGTCCTCGAACAGGTCCTCGAGGGCGATCAGGATGTCCGGCTCGTCGTCGACGGCCAGGATCGTGCCTCTGGTCATACGGTCGCCGTCTGCCTCGGAATCCCGATCACGAAGCAGGCCCCGCCGCCGGGAGCCGTCTCCACCGTGAGCGAGCCGCTATGCGCCTGAACCACGCTGTAGGCAATCGCGAGGCCGAGCCCGGTTCCGGCCCCGACCGGCTTGGTGGTGAAGAACGGCTCGAAGATCTTCTCGCGCAGGTCCTCGGGGATGCCGGGGCCGGTGTCGCTGATCCGGATCAGGTCGGTCTCGGGCGTGGTCTCGGTGACGACGCGGATCCGCCCGCCCTCGGGCATCGCGTCGGCGGCGTTGCCGAGGATGTTCATCACCACCTGGTTGAGCAGCGCCGGGGTGCAATGGATCTCGGGGCGCCCCGCGAAGTCGCGCTCGACGGCGATGCGCGAGCCGAGCTTGTGCTGGATCAGCGCCAGCACCGTCTCGATCGCCTCCGGCACGTTGACCAGGGAGCGCTCGCCCTCGTCGAGCCGCGAGAACTTGCGCAGGTTCAGGACCAGGTCCTGGATGCGGGTCAGGCCCATGCGCATCGCACCGACGCGGTCGCGCGCCTTGGCCAGGCCCTTCTGCGCCGCGGGGTCGGATTCGGGCATCGGCAGCTCGCCAAGCACGCGCTCGACGGTGCCCTGATGCGCGAGGATGAAGGCCAGCGGGTTGTTGATCTCGTGGGCGATGCCGGCGACCAGCTCGCCGAGCGAGGCCATCTTGGCGGCCTGGACAAGCTTGGCCTGCGCGTCGGTGAGCTTGCGGTTGGCGAGGGCGAGGTCGTCGTTGGCGCGCTCGAGGGCGTCGGCCAGCCGTGCGCGCGCCTCCGCGGCCTCGGCCTCGGCGCGCGCGCGCTCGACCGCCTGCTGCCGGGCGCCGAACTCGCCGGCGATGCGGCGGTCGTCCTCCTCCAGGAAGCGGCGCCGCACGAGGCCGCGCACCCGCAGCGCCAGCACCTCGGCATCGGACTTCGAGACCACGTCGTCGGCGCCCGCGGCGTAGGCCTGGACGAGGAAATCCTTGGGGGGGTTGCTGCCGGCGACCCCGACGAGGTGGAACCCGGCGCCGGCCACCCGGACGCCGCGGCGCTGGTCGATGGCCCGGCACAGGGCGAGGCCGTCGAAGGCCGGGCCGAGCAGGTCGACGGTGACGCAGTCGAAGGCCGTCGCCTCGCCCTCGGCGTCGAGGACGGCGAGCGCCTCGTCCGGCCCCGCGCTGGCGGTGACGGCGTGGCCGTCCTGGCCGAGCAGGCCGGCGAGGAAGGTGCGGTAGGTGGCGCTGCCGTCGATCACCAGCACGCGCCCGCGCCGGAAGGCGGCGGCCGACGGGGTCTCGGCGCTGCCGGGCGCCACGCTGCCCAGGCGCTCGCGCAGGAGCGCGCGGATGCGCAGGATCAGCAGGTCGCGGTCGCCGGACTTGGCGACGTAGGCGTCGGCGCCGCTCTCGAGGCCCTGGCGCTCGCCGTCGCGGGCGCCGGTGAGCATCAGCAGGGGGAGGGCGCGGGTGCGCAGCGAGAGGCGCAGCTGGCGCGTCAGCTCGTCGCCGTTCATGCCCGGCAGGTGGTAGTCGGCGACGACGAGGTCGGGCAGGCCGTGGTTGAGGTGGTCGAGCGCGGCTTCCGCGGTCGGGCAGCGCTCGACCTGGAAGCCGTGGCTCTCCAGCAGCAAGCGAAGCTCCAGCGCCTGCGTCTCCGAATCCTCGACCAGAAGGATCCGGGCGGCCTCCGTCGCCGTGCCGGCCGCGCCGTTCATGCCGGCCGGTCCTGCGAGCCGGCCCCGGGCATGGCATGCTTGAGGACATGGGCCGAGACGCGGTCGAGGGGCAGGACGGCGCGGGCGGCCTTCAGGCGCACGGCCGCCGCCGGCATGCCGTAGACGACCGCCGTGCTCTCGTGCTCGGCCACCGTCTGCGCGCCGGCGGCATGCATGTCGAGCAGGCCGAGCGCCCCGTCCTCGCCCATGCCGGTGAGCAGAACGCCGAGCCCCGTCGCGCCCGCCTGCCGCGCGACCGAGCGGAACAGCACGGTCGCCGCCGGTCGCTGGCCGGAGACCGGCAGGCTGTCGAGGATGCGCAGGATCCGGCCCGGCCCCAGCTCCAGGTGGCGGTCGCCCGGGGCGACGTAGACCCGGCCGGGCTCGGCCCGCTCGCCGTCGCGGGCGACCGTGACGGGCATCGGCACCACGCCGTCGAGCCAGGTCGCGAACCCGTCCATGAAGGCCGCGCCCATGTGCTGGACCACCAGCACCGGCAGCGGGAACGTCTCGGGCAGCGCCCCGATCACGCGGGCGAGCGCCGGCGGGCCGCCGGTGGAGGCGGCGATTGCCAGGACGGTCGGCGGCAGGTTCGCCGCGGGTGCGGACGCGGCCGCCGCGGTGCGCCCGAGCCACTCGGTGCCGATCGGGCGGCGGCGGATCACCGGGACCTGCGCCATGATGCGCAGCTGGGTGCAGATCTCGCCGGCGACCGCGTCGTAGCCGGCATGGGTCGTCGCCACCGGCTTCTCGACCACGGACAGCGCGCCGGCCCGCAGGGCGTTCATCGAGATGCGCAGCGAGGAATCCTCGACCGAATCGGCGATCACCACGATCGGCGTCGGGTGCTCGGACATGATGCGGCGGGTGGTCTCGAGCCCGTCGATGCCGGGCAGGCGGATGTCCATCGAGATCACGTCGGGCCGCACGCTGTCGATCGCCGACAGGGCCTCCTCGCCCGACGCGACGGCGGCGACGCAGGCGAGGCGGGGATCGCGGGAGAGGATGTGGCGCAACAGCTCGCGCACCACCAGGCTGTCCTCGACCAGCATGACGCGGACCGGCTCGCTCACAACAGCTGCCCGATGGTGTCGAGGAGCTGGCGCTGGTCGAACTTCTGCTTGGTGAGGTAGGCGTCGGCGCCGAGGTCGAGGCCGCGGGCGACGTCGGCCGCGTCGCCCCGCGAGGTCATCAGCACCACCGGCAGGCGCGCGAACCGCGTCTCGGCGCGGATCGCGGCGAGCAGGCCGAAGCCGTCGAGCCGCGGCATCTCCACGTCGGCGAGCACGAGGTCGAACACCTCGATGTCGGCGTGCAGGCGGTCGAGGGCGTCCTGGCCGTCGACGCACACGACCACGCGATAGCCGGCGGCTTCCAAGATGCCCTTCTCCAGGGTGCGGGTGGTGATCGAATCGTCGACGACGAGAATCGTCGCGCGGTGTTTCGAACGTGGCGCCTCCGCCAACGTTCCGCCAGCATCTGCGACCCCGTCGCCCGGCCTCGCCGCCGCGCCGGCGGCACCCGCCCGCGCGGCGAGCCCGTCGGGATCGAGCACCAGGGCGGGCACGTCGCCGGGCAGGATGACGGTGCCGGCGACGAGCCCGGACTCGGCGCCGACCGGCGGCGCCGGCAGCACGAGGAGGGTGCGCACGTCGTGGAGCGCGTCGACGGCCAGCGCGAAGCGGCGGCCGCCGGCCCGCACCAGGATCGCGGTCAGGTGCGGGCTCGCGGAGGCAGGGCCGCCGAGGATCTCGGCCAGCGCGACGATCGGGAAGGTCTCCTCGGCGCCGCCCGCGCCGGGCACGCGCAGCACCGGGCGGCCCATCGCCTGCGGCAGGCCGGCCCGATCGAGGCGCAGCAGGCGCTCGACCGCGGCGCCGGGCAGCGCGTAGGTCGCTCCACCCGCCTCGACGAGGAGCATCGCGCGTCGTGCCGCCGAGAGCGGCGCCGAGATGGTGAGGATGCTGCCCCAGGGCTCGCGCGGCTCCAGCCGGGCGCTGCCCTGGAGCGCGCGGGCGGCATCGGCGACCACCGAGAGGCCGAAGCCGCGCCCGGACAGGGCGTCGACCGCCGCGGCGGTCGAGAAGCCCGGCTCGAAGACCAGGGCGAGCAGGGCCTGCGGATCGGTCGGATCCCCCGGGCGGAGCAGCAAGCGGCGCAGGGCCGTCGCCTCGATCGCCGCGAGGTCGGGGCCGGGGCCATCGTCCGCCACCGACACGACGAGGCGGCCGCCGCGGATCGCGACCTCGAACAGGATCGCCGCCGCGTCGGGCTTTCCCGCCGCCCGGCGGATGTCGAGCGGTTCCGCGCCGTGGCTGAGCGCGTTGCGCAGGGCGTGCAGCACCGGGTCCTTGAGCGCCTGCAGCATCGCGCGGTCGACCGGCAGGTCGAGGCCGCGGACGGCGAGATCGATCTCGCGGCCCTGCTCGCGCGCGGTCTCGCGGAGCGAGCGGGGGAAGCTTCCGAACACGGTCTCGGCCGGCACCAGGGCGAGGCGCTCGGCCTGAAGGCCGACGCGGGCCGCCGCCCCCTCGACGGCACCGGCCGCCGCGACCTGACGGCGCGACAGGTCGGCCGCCTCCCGTGCCAGGCCGGCGAGACTCGCCTCGACGCCGCGCATCTCGGTGCGGACGGCCTCCACCGCGAGGCCGACCGCTTCGTCCCTGTCCGACCCGGCATCGCGGCCGGCTTCCTGCCGCAAGAGCCGGGCGAGGTTGGACACCGCACCGCGCGCGAACGACGCCTCGGCCTGCCGCCGCAGGTCTTCGGACAGGCGCGCGAGCCGGGCGAGCCCGTCGGAGATCGCGGATCCGACGCCGAGCGTGCTCGCGAGCTCGTGGCTCGCCCGGGTCAGCGCCTCGACCGCGTCGGCGGGTACGCGTAGAAAGGCCGGGCCGGCCTCGGCGGGCGGCTCGACGCCGGACGGCGGCGCAGCGGGCGAGGAGGGCGCGGCGGATTTCGGCTCGGCGGGCGGTCTTGCCGAGACCGGCGGTTCGGCCTCGACCGGCGGCTCGATCTCCGCCGGCGAGGGTGTCGTCGCGTCCGGTGCCCGGGCGCCCGCGAGGCAGCGGTCGAGCGCCGCGATGGCGTCGGCCGGCATCGCGACGTCCGGGTCGGCCTTCATTCCGGCGACGTAGGCTTCGATGCGGTCGAGGGCGAGATGGGTTGCGTTCCTGGCCTCGCGATCGAGGGCGGCGCCGGCCGAGACCTTTTCGAACAGGCTCTCCAGGCGATGCGCCACCGCCTCGACCGGCGGCAGGTCGACGGCCCGGGAGGCGCCCTTGAGGCTGTGGGCCCGGCGGAAGATGTCGTTCCAGTCGGGCGCGCGGCCGGTGCCGTCGGCTCCCAGAGCCGCACGGATCGCATCGATGTGCTCGCGGTGCTCGACCTCGAAGGCCGCGAGCAGCAGCTGGCGGATGTCGGTCACGGCGTCCGCCCGCCGGTCAATGCCGGTAGCGTTCGGCGAGGGCCATGAGGGCTCCTGCGAGCTCGGTGAGGTTGGCCGAGGCCGCCTCGACCTCGCGGGTGCCGGCGGCGGTCTGCTGGCTCGCCTGGCGGATGTTCTGCAGGGCGCCCATCACCTGCTCG
>NZ_JAKSYA010000037.1:0-124029 GCF_022829485.1 Methylobacterium sp. J-059 | reverse complement strand
ATGGTGCGCCACGTTTGCGCCCGCACCGGGCTGACCCGCAACCAGGCCTACATGCTGTGTTCGCTCGCCGGGAACCTGCGCATCACCCAGACGGTCGACGGCAACAAGGGCGTCCACATGCTCATGCCCAAGACCGCCCTGTGAGCTTCGCCCGGTGCGCGCCGGCGCCGATCGATAAACCCGGTCAGCGCCCGGGCGCGGGCGTGGCGTCGCCGCGCGGGCGCATCATGTCGAGGAAGGCCTCCAGCACGTTGGCGTAGTCGTCCGTCCAGGGCCGCCGCGTCATGTCGGGGACGACGGGCGTCCAGCCGAGCCGCGCGGCCTCCCGCCGGATCGCCGCATCGCGCGTCGCGATCACCACCATCGCCGGAGCGCGGAAACGCCGTTCGATCGGCTCGACGATCGGGTCGATGCGCTGGAGAAGCGCGAGGCCCTGTTCCGCCGCGGCACGGGCGAGCGCCGGCCGCAGGTCGAAATGCTGGTTGGAGATGTGGAGCGCCAGCACCCCCTGCGCGTCGAGGCGGTCGCGGTAGAGCGCCACGGCCTCGCCGGTGAGCAGGTGCATTGGGATCGCGTCCGAGGAGAACGCGTCGACGATCAGCACGCGGGCCGGCTCGGTCGCGCGGGCCAGGGTCAGGCGTGCGTCGCCCTGGACGATGCGGGCCGACGGCGCGCAGGCGGAGAGGAAGCGGAACAGGCTCGGATCGCGCGCGATCGCGACGACCACCGGATCGATCTCGTAGAACGTCCAGGCTTCCCCGGCCCGCGCCTGGCAGGCGAGGCTGCCGGCCCCGAGCCCGACCACCGAGACCCGCGGCACCGGCCCGTAGGCGCGGCGGGCGACCTCGAGGACGTCGGCGATGGCGTTGCCGGTGGCGTAGTAGGTCGTCGGCTCCGGCGGCCCGACAACCGGGCTGCCGTCGTCCTCGCGGATGCGCATGGCGCCGTGCAGAGTCGTGCCGTGCGAGAGCAGGCGGAAGCGTCCCTGCGGATCGGTCTCGATGCGGTGGACCCCGAAGAAGCTGCGGCGGCTCTCGATGTCCTGGATCGTCAGATGCGGCATCGCCAGCACCAGCCCGCAGAACAGGGCGGCAAAGCCGAAGGCCGCCTGCGGCGCGCGCCAGTTCAGCAGCAGGACCGTCATCATCACGCCCGCTGCGGCGCGCGGCGCCGCGTCGGGAGCGTAGCGGACGAGGATGGCGAGCCCGACCAGCCCGGCAAGCGTCCCGACAAGGCGACGCATCGCCACGATGCCGACGGGGCGGGCGCGGACGAAGACGCCGGGACGGCAGGCGAGCGCCGCCACCAGCAGGATCGGATATTCGGCGATCGTCGCAAACAGCCGCGGCGCGATCAGGGCCGCGAACAGGCCACCGAGCATCCCGCCGAGCGAGGTGCAGAGATAAAACTCGGTCAGCCGGCCCGGCTCGGGGCGCAGGCAGAAGACGGCGCGGTGGGCGACGAGGCCGGCGACGAAGCAGAGGCCGAGGCTGAGCGGCAGGTCGACGGCGAAGGGCAGCCGGCCGACCACGGCCGCGCCGAGGACGATCGCGGTCCCCCAAGCCTGCGCGGCGGCCAGGGGACGGTCCGGCCAGGATGCGAGCGGGCGGAAGGCGATGACGAAGGTCAGGAGGTAGAGCGCCAGCGGCAGCACCCACATCAGCGGGATGGCGGCCACATCCGTGGTGATGTGCGCCGTCACGGCGACGAGCAGGCCGGAGGGGACGGCCGACAGGCCGATCCAGGCGCCGCGCCGCGCCAGGCTCGGAGCCGCGTGCGCCGTGCCGGTCGTCCGCGCCGGCGCGACGATCCCGTGCGCGCCGCCTCGGCCGACGACCGTGAGCGCGCAGGCCGAGACCGCGGCCGCGGCCGCGGCATAGCCGGCGGACCACAGCCTGGTCTGCTCGGCGAGCCCGAGGATCGGCTCGATCGCCAGCGGATAGGCGATCAGGGCGGAGAACGAGCCGAGATTGGAGGCGCGGTAGAGGAAGTACGGATCCTGTGCCCGATCGTTGCCGGACCGGGCGAACCACGCCTGCAGCAGCGGAGCGCTCGCCGACAGGGCGAAGAACGGCGCGCCGATCGAGGCCAGGAACAGGCCGACGAGCCAGACGGCCTCGTCGCCGCCTTGCGCCGCGGCGTCCAGCGAGACCGTGATCGGTAGGAACGCCGCCCCGGCGAGCAGCACGAGACCGTGCACCGCGACCGAGGCACGCAGCGAAAGCCAGCGCGTCGTCGCATGCGCGTAGGCGTAGCCCGCGAGCAGCAACCCCTGGAACACCACCGTCGCGACCGACCACACCGCGGGCGTGCCGCCGAGGACGGGAAGGACGCGCTTGGTGAAGATCGGCTGCAGGACGAAGAGCAGGAACGCCGCCAGGAGCAGCGTACCTGCGAACACGAGGGTCTGGACGAGGTCGCGGCCGATCGCTGCCGTCCGGCCGGCCGGGTCGACGCCGATCGGTTCGGCTTTGCTGGCGGTCATGGTTCGCAATCCCCCACCCGAGGCGGCGAGGCGCGAAGGTTAGCCGAGCGGCATTAACCGTCCCTCAAGCCGAGCCGCTGCGCGGCGTCATCGAGCACCCCGCCATGTTGCGCGCATTAGGGGACCGATCGGGATCCCTCATCGAGCGGTTCTAGTGAACGAGGTGTCGGTGCCACATGCATCGGGGGAAGCCGGCAGGCATCGGAACGAATCCATCCTACGCGGATGGGTCTGCGCAGCGCGGCGGTGACTTGCGCGACGTTCATGCCCGGACATATCACTGGGCATAAACCGGAGAAGGCCATGGATTCATCGCAGAAGCGCGCGGTACGGACTTATCGATCCCGTCTCGGCGAGCGCGGCCTGACGCGTTTCGAGGTGCTCGGACGAGAGGCCGACCGCGACCTCATCCGGTCGCTGGCACGGCGGCTCGCCGAGGATTCGCCGCAGGCCACGGAGCTTCGCACCGCCGTCGCCCGGACGATGGCCGGCGACACGCCGAAGGCCGGGGGGATCCTGGCTGCGCTGCGTCGTTCGCCGCTGGTCGGCGCCGATCTCGATCTCGCCCGACCCTACGATGAGGGGCGTGTGGTGGAGCTGTGACGCGCTATCTTCTCGACACGAACATCATCAGCAACGTCATCAAGCCGCAGCCCTCGCAGCCGCTCCTGGCGTGGATGGCGATGCAGCGCGATGCGGATCTCTTCATCACTGCGCTCACCGTCGCAGAGATCCGGCGCGGGATCCTCGAGAAGCCGCCCGGTCGGAAGCGCGACGCGCTCGATGCATGGTTTTCCGGTCCCGAGGGGCCGCAAGCCCTGTTCGCTGGCCGCATCCTGGCGTTCGACGAGAAGGCCGCTCTCGTCTGGGCTCGGCTGATGGCCGACGGGAAGGCGGCCGGCCGACCACGCAGCGCGCTCGACATGATCGTCGCAGCCCTCGCCCAGGCGAACGCCTGCATCGTCGTCACGGACAACGAGAACGACTTCGCCGGCCTTCAGATCGTCAATCCCGTACGCCAGGCGGTCTAGCGCGCCGGGCGAAGCGCCCGGGTCATTCCCACTCGATCGTGCCGGGCGGCTTCGAGGTGATGTCGTAGGTGACGCGGTTGATGCCCTTGACCTCGTTGATGATCCGGGTCGCGACCCGGCCGAGGAAGGCCATGTCGAACGGGTAGAAGTCGGCCGTCATGCCGTCGACCGAGGTGACGGCGCGCAGCGCGCAGACGTGGTCGTAGGTGCGCCCGTCGCCCATCACGCCGACGGTCTTGACCGGCAGGATCACCGCGAAGGCCTGCCAGATCGTGTCGTAGAGGCCGGCCCGGCGGATCTCGTCGAGGTAGATCGCATCGGCCTTGCGCAGGGCCTCCAGCTTCTCCGGCGTGATCGTGCCGGGGCAGCGGATCGCGAGCCCGGGCCCCGGGAACGGATGGCGGCCGACGAAGGCGTCGGGCAGGCCGAGCTCGCGCCCGAGCACGCGGACCTCGTCCTTGAACAGCTCGCGCAGCGGCTCGACGAGCTTCATGTTCATGCGCGCCGGCAGGCCGCCGACGTTGTGGTGGCTCTTGATCGTCACCGAGGGGCCGCCGGAGAACGACACGCTCTCGATCACGTCCGGGTAGAGCGTGCCCTGGGCCAGGAACGCCGCGCCGCCGATCTTCTTCGATTCCGCGTCGAACACGTCGATGAACAGGCGGCCGATGGTCTTGCGCTTCTCCTCGGGGTCGCTGACGCCGGTGAGGGCGTCGAGGAACAGGTCCTGCGCCTGCACGTGGACGAGCGGGATGTTGTAATGGTCGCGGAACAGCCGCACGACCTCCTCGGCCTCGCCCATGCGCAGCAGCCCGTGGTCGACGAAGACGCAGGTGAGCTGATCGCCGATCGCCTCGTGCAGCAGCACGGCCGCCACCGACGAATCGACGCCGCCCGAGAGGCCGCAGATCACCTTCTCGGATCCGACCTGCTCGCGGATCTTGGCGATCGCCTCGGCGCGGTAGGCGCCCATGGTCCAGTCGCCCGAGCAGCCGGCGATGTCGCGCACGAAGTTGCGGATCAGCAGGGCGCCGTGCGGCGTGTGCGCCACCTCCGGGTGGAACTGCACCGCGTAGTAGTTGCGGGCCTCGTCGGCCACCGCCGCGAAGGGGGCGTTCTTCGAGATCGCCACGGTGGTGAAGCCGTCGGGCAGCTTGGTGACCCGGTCGCCGTGGCTCATCCAGACGGGGTAATGCTCGCCGACGTGCCAGACCCCCTTGAACAGGGGGCATTCCGAGATGATCTCGATCTCGGCGCGGCCGAACTCGGCATGGTGGCCGCCCTCGACCTCGCCGCCGAGCTGGGCCGCCATCGTCTGCTGGCCGTAGCAGATGCCGAAGACCGGGACGCCCGAATCGAACACCACCTGCGGGGTTCGCGGCGAGGCGTCGCTCGTCACCGATTCGGGGCCGCCCGACAGGATCACGCCCTTCGGCCGCGTCTCGGCGAAGGCCTCCGCTGCCTTGGTGAACGGCACGATCTCGCAATAGACCCCCTCCTCCCGGACGCGCCGGGCGATGAGCTGGGTCACCTGCGAGCCGAAATCGACGATCAGGATCTTGTCGTGGTCGGTGTTCATGCTTCTCGCGTTAGACGAGGCGATTGCGCCGTGCAACGCAGCCGTCGCATGCGGGCCGCGCGAGCCTGTTCACGACGCGCATGGGCACGGGATTCCCCCTCGGCGCACGGGCGGAGGCGCGGTTGTCGCGGTGTCCATCACGTCGCCAGGAACCCGCGCACGCGAAGCCAGGCGAGGAACAGGTTCGGCCACGCCGCCACCGGCGTGCCGGGCGGCCCGAGCCCGAAACCGTGGCCGCCGCGCTCGAACAGGTGCATCTCGGCCGGTATCTTCGCCTTGCGCAGGGCGGTGAACATCAGGAGCACGTGGTCGCAGACCGCGATCGGATCGTCCATCGCCTGCGCCATGAACATCGGCGGCGTGTCGGCGCGAACCTGCACGTCGACCGAGTAGGTCCGCATCTCGACCTCGGTGACCTCGTCGCCGACGAGCACGCGGCGGGTGGAGGTGCCGTCGAAAGGCGCCTTCATGGTGATGACGGGATAGAGCAGCCCGGCGAGCGCCGGGCGGTACGGCAGGGCGTCGTGCGCGTCGACCGGCGGGTAGAGGTTCTGGTTGCCGACCGCGGTCTCGCCCATCAGGTGCCCGCCGGCCGAGAAGCCCAGCACCCCGACGCGGGCGGGATCGATGCCGAGCTCGGTCGATTGCGCCCGCACCAGCCGCACCGAGCGCTGCGCGTCCTGCCGCGGCGCATCGGGGCCGTTGTCCCAGCCCTCGCCGGGCAGCCGGTAGATCAGCAGGAACACGGTGATGCCGGCCGCCGTCAGCATCTGGCCGACGGGCACGCCCTCGTTGCCGATGTCGATGAAGCGGTAGCCGCCGCCGGCCGCGACGATCATCGCCGATCCGTTCGGCTTGTCCGGCCGGATCACCAGCAGGCAGGGGCGCTCGACCTTGGTGATGACGCCGCGCGCCGTCTCGTCGAAGCGGTAGCCGTTGGGATCCGGACCCTCGCCGCCGCCCGGCGAATCGCCCGGCCAGAGATCGATGACCTGGAGCTGCGCGCCGGGTGCCGTCCGCGGCAGGGCCGGGACCAGCTCGCCCGGCGGGTTGGGCGGGGCTTGGGCATGCGCGGCGCCCTGCCCCGCCATCGCGGCCGCGGTCGCAGCCAGGAGCGTTCTCCGGTCCAGGCCCATCGGTCTCCTGCGGTGTCTTCGGAATCGCTCGGACAACGCCGGCTGGACGGAGCGGTTGCGATCCTCAGCCGGCTCGCCCCAGGGTCGCGACGTAGAACCCGTCCGTGCCGGTTCGCGCCGGGCTCATCTGCAGCCCATGCGTGGTGAAGCGCAGCGTCTCCGCCAAGCCCGGGGCATGGGCCTTGGCGACGTCGCGTGCCGGCACGACCGCGAAGGCCCCGGCGCCGCGCGCGAGGAAGCCGGCCACCGCGTCGTCGTTCTCCGCCGGCAGGAGCGAGCAGGTGACGTAGGTGATGCGGCCGCCGGGGCGCACCAGCCGGCCGGCGCGGTCGAGCACCGTCGCCTGCTCGGCGACCCGCGCGGCGAGGCTGTTCGGGCGCAGGCGCCACTTCGCGTCGGGGTTGCGGCGCCAGGTGCCGGTGCCGGTGCAGGGCGCGTCCACCAGCACGCGGTCGGCCTGTCCGTCGAGGTCGGCGAGCACGTCCGTGCGCACCCGGCCGCCGCGGGGCGTGCGCACCTCCGCGTTCGCACCGGAGCGCCTCAGGCGCTCGTGGATCGGCGCGAGGCGGCGCGGGTCGTCGTCGGTGGCGATCAGGCGACCGCCGTTCCCGGTCAGTGCCGCCAGCGCCAAGGTCTTGCCGCCGCCGCCGGCGCAAAGGTCGACGATCGTCTCAGCCTCGCCGGCGCCCGTCAGCATGGCGGCGAGCTGCGAGCCCTCGTCCTGGATCTCGTACCAGCCGTCGAGGAATTCCGGCTCGACATGCAGTGCCGGCCCGCGCCCGTCCGCGCCGATCGGGACGCGCAGGCCCATCGGCGCGTGCGGCGTCGGCGCGGCCGCATGGTGGGCGAGGCCCGGCATTGCCGCCGCCCGGTCGCCCTTGAGGGCGTTGACGCGGATGTCGAGGGGCGCACGCCGGGCGAGCGCCTTCAGCTCCGGCAGGAGATCGGCGCCGAGGATCGCCTCCAGCTGCGGCAACACCCATTCGGGGACGTCGCCCGCGACGTGTGGCGGCGCGTCGGCGAGGTTTCCCTCGGCCAAGCGCCGTGCCTCGTCGTCGTTGAGCTTCTCCGGCGCGAAACCCTCGCCGCTGAACAGCGCCGCGATCGAGGGGGCGGCGAGACCCTGCTGCAGCCGCAGCGACCCGAGCAGCACCGCGCGCGGGCCGTCGTCGCCCATGATCCAGGCGGCCGAGGACCGTCGCCGCAGGGCGTCGTAGACGAGGCTGGCGATGCCGCCGCGGTCGCCCGATCCGGCGAAGCGGTGGCCCAGGCCCCAATCCTTGAGGGCGTCGGCGGCCGGTCGGCGACGACCGGCGATGTCGGCGAGCACCTCGATGGCGGCGGCGCAGCGGGCGGCTGGAGTCAGGACGGTCTCCTTTGGCGGATGAAGGCGTGTCGCGAGCGCGATAGACCCGCAGCGCCCCGCCTGTCGAAGGAAATCCGCGCGGCCACGATACGGCCACGCTTAACCCGCTCCGCGGACACGATACGGCCGAGCTTCCGGCACGATCGAGCGTCAGACCTGCAGGCTCCGACGGAACCCGCCGTCGCGAAGGCCGGAAGAACCCATGTCGCCCGTGATCCACCTCAGCCTCGCCGGCATCCTGATGCTGGCGGTCGCCGCCTGCTCCACCGCACCGGCCGCTCCCGACCTGACGCCGCCGCCGCGGCGCCCGCTCGATGCCAAGACGCAGCTCGAATACGGCAACCCGCCCCCGCCTCCCGGCCCGCGCTACTGAAGGATATCCGGATCTCGGCCCGCGCGGGCCGAGATCTCAGGCCGCCTGTTCGCGGGCGCGGCGGCGCTCATAGGTCTTGAGGCCGGTGAAGACCCGCTCGAGATGCGGCAGCGCGGTGTCCGGCGTGGCCGAGCGCCCGCGGGCGATCAGGCCGCCGACGACGTGGTCGGCCTCGATTCGGCCCCTGCCCTCGATGTCGCGCAGCATCGAGGCGGTGAGCGGCGAGCCTTCTGTGGTCAGCGTGATCCGGGCCTGGGCCGCCACCTTCTCGCGCGGCGCGAATCCGTTCGCCGCGGCGATGGCGAGGCATTCGTCGTGCAGGCCGGCGATGAGGTCGCAGCCGCCCTCGGCCCCGACGATGTCGCCGACGGTGCCGCGCATCAGGGTGGTCGCGCCGGCCAGAGTGGCGAGGAACACCCACTTCTCCCACATCTCCAGCACGATCCTCTCGGACAGGCGCGGCTGGAACTTCACGTCCCGCATCAGCGTCTCGATCGCATCGCAGCGCTCGGATCGGGAGCCGTCGCGCTCGCCGAAGGTCAGCGTGCAGAAGTCGCTCATGTGGCGGATTGCGCCCTCTGGCCCCAGCGTCGCCGCGATGGCGCAGGAGCCGCCGAGCACGCGGGCCGCGCCGAAGCGCGCGTCCAGCGCGTCGAGATGCTCCATCCCGTTGAGGATCGGCAGGATGGCGGTGCCGTCCCCCACCGCCGGCGCGAGGTCGTCGAGGGCGCCGGCGAGGTCGTAGGCCTTGCACGAAAGCAGGACGAGGTCGAAGCCGCCGGCCGCGGGCAGCGCGGCCGCCGTGACGGTCTTGGGCGCGGCGAGATGCAGGTCGCCGAGCTTGCTTTCCACGACGAGCCCGTTCGCCGCGAGCTTGTCCGCGCGCGCCGGGCGGACGAGGAAGGTCACGTCGCGCCCGGCCTCCGCGAGCCGCGCCCCGTAATAGCCGCCGGTCGCCCCGGCCCCGACCACCAGCACCCGCATCGTCGCTCTCCGAAACACCGTTTCCCGCCGGACCCGCCCGTGACGCCGCCCCGCCTCAGGTGCGCGAGGGATAGTTCGGGCTCTCGCGGGTGATCGTCACGTCGTGGACGTGGCTCTCGCGCAGGCCGGCATTGGTGATGCGGATGAACTGCGCGCGCTCCTGGAACTCCGGCACGCTCGGGGCGCCGACATAGCCCATGGCGGCGCGCAGGCCGCCGGCGAGCTGGTGCAGGACGGCCGCCACGGGGCCCTTGTACGGCACCTGCCCCTCGATGCCCTCGGGCACGAGCTTGTGGGTGTCGTTGACCTCGGCCTGGAAGTAGCGGTCGGCCGAGCCGCGGGCCATCGCGCCGACCGAGCCCATGCCGCGGTAGCTCTTGTAGGAGCGGCCCTGGTACAGGAACACCTCGCCGGGGGCCTCGTCCGTGCCGGCGAGCAGCGAGCCGAGCATCGCCACCGAGGCGCCGGCGGCGATCGCCTTGGCGAGGTCGCCGGAATACTTGATGCCGCCGTCGGCGATCACCGGGATGCCGGCGTCGTGGGCGGCCTCGACCGCCTCCATAATCGCGGTGAGCTGCGGAACGCCAACACCAGCGACGATGCGGGTGGTGCAGATCGAGCCCGGCCCGATGCCGACCTTCACCGCGTCCGCGCCCGCGTCGATCAGCGCCTGCGTGCCCTCGCGGGTCGCGACGTTGCCGGCGATGACCTGCACGGCGTTGGAGAGCTGCTTCACCCGGCGCACGCTGTCGAGCACCTTGATCGAGTGACCGTGCGCGGTGTCGACCACGATCACGTCGCAGCCGGCATCGATCAGGCGCTCGGCCCGCTCGAAGCCCTGGTCGCCGGTGGTGGTGGCCGCCGCGACCCGCAGCCGGCCCTGCTCGTCCTTGACCGCCTTCGGGTAGGTGACCTGCTTCTCGATGTCCTTGACCGTGATCAGGCCGATGCAGCGGAAGTGGTCGTCGACCACGAGCAGCTTCTCGATCCGGAACTGGTGCAGAAGGTGCTTGGCCTCGTCCTGCGTCACGCCCTCGCGCACCGTGATCAGCCGGTCGCGGGTCATCAGCTCGGAGACGGGCTGGGCCGGATGCGTTGCGAAGCGCACGTCGCGGTTGGTGAGGATGCCGACGAGCTTGCCGCGCGAGCCGTTCGGGCCGCGCTCGACCACCGGGATGCCGGAGATGCGGTTGGCCTTCATCACCTCGAAGGCGTCGGCCAGTGTCTCGTCGGGATGGATGGTGATCGGGTTGAGCACCATGCCCGACTCGTACTTCTTGACGAGGCGGACCTGCTCGGCCTGCTCCGCCGGCTCGAGGTTGCGGTGGATGACGCCGAGGCCGCCGTTCTGGGCCATGGCGATCGCCATCGGCGCCTCGGTGACGGTGTCCATCGCCGAGGCGACGATCGGCAGGTTCAGGCTGATGGTGCGCGTCAGCTGCGTCGCGACGTTGACCTCGGTCGGCATCACCGACGAGGCGGCCGGACGCAGGAGGACGTCGTCGAAGGTCAGGCCCTCGATGATCGAAGCGGAGCTGATACGGGCCATGAGCCAACGGTCCTGAAGGGCTGCCGGGCCGACGCGAGGTCGGGTTCGGCATGGAGCGGGTTGGCACGGGCCAGTATCATGCGGTGGGATGCCCGCAAAGGCGGCAACCCGGCGCGGCACGGGATAAACCCCGCGTGGGCCGGTTGCGTCCGCCGCATGGCGTCCGCGACCGCCCTCCCCGCCTCAGCGGACGCGCGGCCCCTTGTCGGAATAGTCCGGCGGCAGGCCGATGTAGTCGGTGAGGATCCCATCGAGGCCGGGCGCCCGGCCGAACGCCTCGCAATCGGGGTCGAGGGGCGCCTCGCCGAGCGTGGTCACCCGGATGCGGTTCCAGTTCGGCAGGGTCAGTGGCGCCTTGAACGGGTCCTCGCCGGTGGCGAGGTAGAACCCGAAATCCTGGCCGAAATCGCCGGCGAGATCGTAGGCGTCGCTGATGTGCGAGTAGCGCGGCTGGCTCGTGAACGAGTTGGCCGCCCCGCCCCAGACCATCGCCGCCCGCTGCTCGTGGCGGCGGTCGAGCGCCTCGGCCTCGACGGTGAGGCTTCCGAGCCCGATCGGCACCCGTGGGATCGGGATGCGCCCGAGGCCCTCGGCGAAGCCGATGCCGACCTGGCCGGCGACGGTGACGGCGGCGGAGGTGCCGATGGTGGCGCCGGCGCCGATCAGGTCGGTTGGGTCGACGCGGGTCACCTGGGCGCGCACGGTCAGGTCGGCGTTGCGGCTCGACACCACGTCGTAGCGCAGCGACAGCTCGTAGCAGAGCGCGCGGTCGGCGTTGTTGGCGACCAGCCGGCGCTCCGCCTCGCTAATGCCGACCGCACCGGAGACGTTGGCCGGGAACTGCGTCGGGATGATCCGGACGGTCCTGGTCCGGGCGAGCGCGTCGGCGTCGGCGTAGAGGCGCGCCGTGGTCGAGGCCTCGGTGCTGGCCCGGAGCCGGTCGTAGCGGCTGAGCGAGCCGACATCGTTGAGGAGCACGGTGCCGCAGGCGCCGAGGACGAACATCACCGCGGACGCGGCGACGAGCCGCGGCAGCGATCGGGGCGGTGTCGACGGACGAAGCATCCTGTCACTTTCGCGGGTGTCGCCGCGTCGTCCCGGGCGCCGCCGCCGTGGAGCGGGGCGCCGCGCGGGGACACGGCATCGTTACCGTAAAGCTTAAGGCTGATCCGGCCCGCTCGGAAGGGTTGCGGCGCGGTTCAGCCATGTTCGGAAACAAAGCGTGGCCGATCCGCCACGGATCGACCGGGCGCACATCCCGTGTCAAGCGCTGCGCCGCACGCCCGGCCGTCGCCACGATGCCAGGTGCCCCGAACGCTTGCCCGGCCCGATGCGCGCATCCCAGATCGTCCCCCTCGTCGTCGCCACCGCCCTGTTCATGGAGAACACCGACTCGACGGTGATCGCCACGGCGCTGCCGACCATCGCTCAGAGCCTCGGCGAGGATCCGATCGCCCTGAAGCTCGCGCTGACCGCCTATCTCGTCAGCCTGGCGATCTTCATCCCCATCAGCGGCTGGATGGCCGACCGCTACGGATCGCGCACGGTGTTCCGCGCGGCGATCGCGGTGTTCATGGCGGGCTCCGTCGCCTGCGCCGTCTCGAGCGGGCTCGCAGGCTTCGTCGCCGCCCGGTTCCTGCAAGGCTTGGGGGGCGCGATGATGGTGCCCGTCGGCCGCCTGGTGATCCTGCGCAGCGTGCCGAAGGCCGAGCTCGTCTCGGCGCTGGCCTACCTGACGATCCCGGCGCTGATCGGCCCGATCATGGGGCCGCCGCTCGGCGGCCTGATCACCACCTATCTCGACTGGCGCTGGATCTTCTTCATCAACATTCCGATCGGCATCGTCGGGATCGTGCTCGCAACCCTATTCTTCGAGGACGTGCGCGAGCCCGAGCGCCCGCCGCTCGATCTCGTCGGCTTCGCCATGCTCGGGCCGGGGCTCGCCGCGCTGATGTTGGGGCTGGCCTCGACCGGCCGCCACCTGCTGCCGGCCTGGATGTCCTGGGCGAGCCTCGGCGGCGGCGCGGTGCTGCTCGCGCTCTACTTCCGGCACTCGCGGCGGATGGCGCATCCGATCCTGCGCCTCGACCTCATGCGTCATCCGACCTTCCGCATCGCGGTGGTCGGCGGCAGCCTGTTCCGCATCGGCACCGGCGCGATCCCGTTCCTGCTGCCGCTGATGCTCCAGGTCGGCTTCGGGCTCGATCCGCTGCAATCGGGGCTGATCACCTTCGCCGCGGCGGCCGGCGCGATGTTCGTGAAGACGATCGGCCCGCGGATCCTGCGCCGCTACGGCTTCCGTCCGGTGATGGTGGCGAACGCCGTCCTCGCCGCGCTCTTCCTCGCGGTGAACGGCCTCTACACCGCCGACACCCCGCATTGGCTGATGCTCGGGATCCTGTTTCTCGGCGGCTGCCTGCGCTCGATCCAGTTCACCTGCGTGAACGCCATCGCCTACGCCGACCTCGAGAAGTCCGAGATGAGCGCGGGCACGAGCCTCGCCAGCGTCGCGCAGCAGATCTCCTTGAGCCTCGGCGTGACGCTCGGCGCCCTGGCGCTCGAAGGCGCCGCCGAATGGCATGGCCGCAGCGCGATCATGGCGGTGGATTTCGGCCCGGCCTTCTTCGCCGTCGCGCTGATCTCGGCGGTCTCGGTCTTCGCCTTCCGCCAGCTCGCGCCGGATGCCGGCGCCGAGGTCTCGGGCCGGATGATCGCGCGTGCCGCGCCCGCCGCCGCACCGGGCGGGCCATAGGTGCAGGCTCCCCTCCCACGGTCCGCTCGCGGAGGCTGCGCGTGAACGTCTCGATCCTGCAACCGCTAATCGCTCAGATCGGGCTGATCGTGGCGCTCTACGTCTGGCTGTCCGTGGCGCGCCTGCGCGCCGTGAGCCGCGGCGAGGTCGCGTACGACGCCTTCGTCCTCGGTCGCGACGAGCCGCGGCCGATCGCGCGGATCACCCGCAACCTCGCCAACCAGTTCGAGCTGCCGGTGCTGATGGTCGGCTGCGTCGCGCTTCTGGCGGCTTTCGGCGAGGTCGGGCGGTTCGACGTCGCCTGCGCCTGGCTGTTCGTCGCCGGCCGGGTCGTGCACACGGCGGTGCAGACCCTGACCGACGACGTGAAGCTGCGCGGACGCGTCTTCGGGATCAATTTCGTGGCGTTCCTCGGGATCGCCGGGCACCTCGGCCTGATCGCCCTGGGGTCGCGGTAGGCCGCTCGGAGCGCATGCTCCGGCGCGGCCGCCTTAGGCGGCCTTGGCCCGGCGCGGCCGGTTTGCATTGGCGCTCGCCTTCGGGGCGCCCTTGGCGGCGGGCTTCGCCGCCGGGCGGCCGGTCGCGTCGGCGCGCCAGCCCTGCCAGCTCCAGGCGCCGGGTCCGGCGAGCGCGTAGATCAGGAAGCCGCCGGCGAGCCCGAGGTCGGCGAGCAGCAGCGTGCGCTCGGCCGCGGCCGCCGGGCCGGAGAACTGCCAGAAGGCGTGGAGTAGCATCGCCGTGAGGCCAGCGAACCCGGCGAGCGCGACGCCGGTGATCCGCGGCAGCACGCCGACGATCAGCGCGAGCGGCCCGAACACCTGCACGACGACGGCGAGCGTCGCCACCGCGTTCGGGGCCGGTACGCCGGCGCCGGCCAGCGTCAGCGCGAAACCGGAGACGTTGAGGGCGCGGGCGATGCCGGTCGGCAGCAGCGCGGCCGCCAGCAGAAGGCGCGCGGCGAGAAGCAGTCCGTCCTGGGCTCGGGCGATCACGCGTGGTCTCCGGTGGTCTGAGGCGAGGACGGCATCGTCGTCCGCACCGCTGAAGACCGGGTTAAGTCGCCCCCGCGCTCAACCGGAAACGCCGCCGCGGAACAGGCGTCCGCGCTCGGTCCACGCCACCACGAGGAGCGCGGCCGCGCCGAGCCCGGCATAGCCGAAGGCGATCGGAAGGGTCGTGCCGTCGAAGCACTGGCCGATCGCGAAACCGCAGAGCGCGCCGAGGATCGTCGTGTAGAACCCGAGGAACGAGGAGGCCGTGCCGGCGATCGCGCCGAGCGGCTGCAGGGCGAGCGCGTTGAAGTTCGGCATCGCGAAGCTGATCAGGAACTGGTTGCCGGCGAGCACCGCGAGGAACAGCGCCAGCGGCGGGTGCCCGCCATAGGCGAGCCCGATCGCGACCTGCCCGAGCGCCACCGCGACGAAGGCCGTCAGCCCCGCATGCGACAGCGCCCGCATACCGAGGCGTCCGACGACCCGGGCGTTGACCAGGGTCGCCGCGCCCATGGCGCCCGCGACCAGCCCGAAGGCCAGGGGGAACAGCGCGCCGAGGTGGTAGAGCCCGGTGTCGAACACCTGCTGGGCCGAGCCGACATAGCCCATGATGCAGCCGGTGAGCAGGCCGAGGGCGGTGGCGTAGCCGATCGCGACGCGACAGCCGAGCGTGGTCCGCAGGGCCTGCCCCGTCGCGGCGAAGGAGAGCGGCCGGCGGTATTCCGGATGCAGCGTCTCGGGCATGCGCGCTAGGAACCAGAGCGCGAGCAGCCCCGCGAGCGCGAGCATCGAGACGAAGACGTAGGTCCAGGAGCCGAGCGCGAGCATCGCCCCGCCGATCGCCGGCGCGATCATCGGCACGATCAGGAACACCATCATGGTGAAGGACATCACGCTCGCCATCTCGCGCCCGGCGAAGCGGTCGCGCACGATCGCGGTCGAGAGCACCCGGCCGCCGGCCGCGCCGAGCCCCTGGATCACGCGGGCGGCGAGCAGCCATCCGAACGACGGCGCGACCATCGCGAGCAGGGTTCCGGCGACGTAGACCAGCAGGCTGCCAATTAGCACGGGACGTCGCCCGAGGGCGTCGGAGACCGGGCCGTAGACGATCTGGGCCGAGCCGAAGCCGATCATGTAGACGTAGATCAGCCATTGCAGGTGGTTCGGGTCGACGACGCCGAAACGGGCCTGGATCGCCGGGAAGGCCGGCAGCAGGTTGTCGATCGAGATCGCGGTGACCGCCATCATCAGCGCGACGATCGCCACGAACTCGACGAAGCCCGGCCCGGTCCAGGGACGCGCGCGCGGGATCGCCTGGCCTTCGGGCGGATGGGGCCGGATCGGTGCTGTCACGGGAACGCCCTTGGCGGCGCGGGAACACCTCCGACGGGAAGGGCCGCACGGGCCGCCTCATCGGGGCGGTTCGCGGCGGGGATGTGGCCGGCGCATGCACGGGACGCCGAGGAGATCCCCCGCCGGCTGCTGGAACGGAAACGGCCTAGCTTCGTTGCATCGCCAACACTCGCTGCATACCCGGAGTTCCCGTGTCGACGCTCGTCCGCATCCTTCTCGCGATCTTCCTGCCGCCGATCGCCGTGCTCGTGACCAACGGTATCGGCCTGCAGTTCCTCCTCAACATCGTCCTGACGCTGATGTTTGGCCTGCCCGGCATGATCCACGCGCTCTGGCTGATGAACCGCGACCGCCCTCTGCTCTGAGCGGCATCGCCGAAACGAAGACAGCCGGCGGTCGCGCGACCGGCGGCTGTCTTCGTTCGACCGAGCGCGTCGCGATCGGTCAGGGCTTCTCGGGCTTGTCCGTCCGAAGCGCGGTCGTCGTCACCTTGCGCACCGGGCGCGGCGCGGCGTGAGCCACCTTGACGGTCTGCGCGGCGACCTTCACCGGCTCGGCAACGACCGCGTCCGCCGTCGGCGTCGCGGGTGTCGGCGTCGCGTCCTTGTCGAAGACCTTGCCGAGCAGCGTCCGGTAGGTGCTCGGATCGTCATCAGCGCCGGCGACCGTGATTCGCGCCGGCTTGGCCTTCGCGGCTTCCTTGACGCCATCGTCGCTGGGGTCGGGCTGCTTGGCCATCAGCGTCCGCGTGCCGGGCTTCATCGCGTCGGGCTTGGCCGTGCCGGGCTTGCCCGCATCCGCCTTGCCGCCCTTGGCGAGGGCTGACGCCGCGGCCTTGGTCGGGATCGGCGCCTCGGGCGCGGCGGCGAGCATCACCGGACGGCCCTTGGCGTCGACCTCGATCTCGCGCGGGCCGGCAGCCAGGCTCTCCGGCCGGCTGACGTCGCCGAGGTTGTGCCGGCCGTAATCCTTGGCGCTGTAGGGCAGCTCGGTCTCGGTGCCGCTGAGGTTGGCGAAGGCGGTGGTCTGCTCGGCGCGGAACACCGGGTTGCCGCCGCCGTCGTCGTAGACCACCCGCGTCGCCGGCGTGCCCTTGGCGACGAGCTCGGCGATCTCCTGGTTGTCGTGGGTGCGCTTCTCGGCGACGAGCGGATCGACCTTCGGCGTGCACGAGCCGGCGGCGGCATCCGCGCCGCCGAATACGTACTTGGTGCCGCACACCCCGACCTTCGGCTCGTCGCGCAGGGCTTCGAAATAGTCGGCGCCTTCCTTGAGGTTGCGCCAAAACGGGGCGTTCGGGTCGTTCCGGTACTTGGCCATGTTTTGTGCCGTCATCCGGAACGGATACGACTGGAACTGGAACGCGCGCTGGCCGCCGGCGAAGGCCTCGCGCGCGACCGCGTAGATCTCCGACATCGACGCGTCGGTCATCGCGAAGCACCCGGCCGACGAGCAGGTGCCGTGGACCATCAGGTAGTTGCCGGTGCTGCCGTTCGCCCGGTCGTAGGCGTTCGGGAAACCGGTGTCGAAGGAAAGGTAGTAGGACGAGTTCGGGTTCATCTGGCCCGGGGTGATCGTGTAGAATCCCTCCGGCGCCTGGCGATCGCCCTGCTTGCGCTTGGGCCCGAGCTGGCCCGACCAACGGCAGATCGGGTAGATCTTCAGGAGCGCGTAGCGACCGTCGGTCCCGCGCTTCCACACCTCCATCTCCGCTTCCTTCTTGTAGGCGCGGATCAGGATCGGGTCGCTCTGCTGCATCCCCTTGGTCTGCATCAGCGACAGGGTCTGGGGCGGGATCGGCGTGAGCGAGCGCGTCGAGGCGCCGTTGATCATCCCGTCCTGGCAACCGCCGAGGGACAGGGCGGCCGCGACGGCCACGGGCGCGATCAGGCGGGACGCTCTGTGGAGACTTGCAACGGCGAACCGGCGCACAGCCATGGGGGAACCTCGTCCTCGAACACACCGCGCGCGGGCCTTGTCGGCAGCCGTCGTGCGTCACTCCCCCACTCTCTAGCTTTGGTAAGCTTACGCCTCCGTTACCGCAAGGATCGGCCCCCCGCCGGCCTCGGCGCGACCGGTCCCGATGTGGATCACGGGGACGGGCGCAGGGTGCGCCGCGACTCCGCCGCGATCAGGTCGACGAGGAACGCGTCGTCAACCGGGTCGGCAAGGCGCAAACCGACTGATGCGGAAGGGGTTTCCACCGTCAGCCAGCGCAGGTCGGGGCGCGTCGGCTCGGCCGCCACGACGCGCCTCGCGGGGCTTCCCGGCACGTGCTGCAAAAAGGTTAAATGGTTCCCCGATCCTCGCTGTGCCAAAATGTCACAAATGCCGTAGGCGACCTCGGGCGGCGTGTGGAGGTGGGTCAACAGCCAGAATTGGTTCTCGGCGACGGGGTTCGACAGCGCGATCCGCAGGCGGCGGACCCCTTCGGCGAGGAAGCGGTAGTCGGCCTCGTCCGAGGCCGGGTCGTGGTGGTTGAAGACGCATGCGAGCCCGTAGCGCTCGCGATACAGCCGGTGGCGCCCGCGCCAGATGCCCTCGCCCTGCCGCTCGTCCAGGGGGATGGTCTCGAGCTGCGATCGATCCAGGAGCGCGGCGAAGTCGTCGGCGAGGCAGTCGCGAACCATCCCCGGCATGGTGAAGATCCAGTCGAACGGCCCCGACCAAGTACGCAACCCGAGCGTCTTCAGCACGTGCGCCATCTGGCAATGGGCGCCCAGGGAGACGTGGTTGACCGGGCCGGGCTCGCGCTCGCTGCCGAGCAGGCCGCCGAGCCTGCGTCCGAGCCCGCGCAGGAAGCCGGTGCCGTAGGGGCCGCCGGGTTCCGGCCGGCTCACAGGCGCCGGCCGATCTCGAGGAACTTGCGGGCGCGGCGGTCGCGGATCTCGTCGGGGGCCACGCCGTCGAACTCGGCCAGCGCGCCGGCCAGGGCGTCGCCCGCCGCGGCGATGGCGCCGGCGCGGTCGCGGTGGGCGCCGCCGGTCGCCTCGGGGACGATGGTGTCGATGATGCCGAGCCGCATCAGGTCCTGCGCGGTGATCTTCATGGCGGTGGCGGCGTCGGGCGCACGGCCCTGGTCGCGCCACAGGATCGAGGCCGCGCCCTCGGGCGAGATCACGCCGTAGATCGCGTGCTCCATCATCAGGACGCGGTTGGCGGTGGCGAGCGCGATGGCGCCGCCCGACCCGCCCTCCCCGATCACCAGCGCGACGTTCGCCACGCCGAGGCCGAGGCAGGCCTCCGTCGAGCGGGCGATGGCCTCGGCTTGGCCGCGCTCCTCGGCCTCGATGCCGGGGAAGGCGCCGGCGGTGTCGACGAAGGCCAGAACCGGCAGCCCGAAGCGGTCGGCGAGCTCCATCAGGCGCACCGCCTTGCGGTAGCCTTCCGGGCGGGCCATCCCGAAATTGTGCCGCAGGCGCGTCTCGGTGGTCGCGCCCTTCTCCTGGCCGAGCACGCAGACCGGCCGGCCGCGGAAGCGACCCATGCCGCCGACGATCGCCGCGTCCTCGCCGAAGCCGCGGTCGCCGGCCATCGGCGTGAAATCCTCGATCAGCCCGGTGCAGTAGTCGACGAAGTGCGGCCGCTGCGGATGCCGGGCGACCTGGGTCTTCTGCCAGGGGGTGAGGTTGGCGTAGATCTCGGCCAGCGCCTGCGCCGCCTTCGCCTCCAGCCGCCCGACCTCCTCGCTGATCGCGACGGCGCCGTCGCGGGCGCCGACGGCGCGGAGTTCCTCCAGCTTCGCCTCAAGCTCGGCCACGGGCTTCTCGAAATCGAGGTAGGAGCGCATCGCCGCCATCGTCGTCACAGTACTCCCATCCGAAGGCCGGTGCGGCTGCGGCGCTGGTGCCGAAGGCCCCGGCCGCGAACGGCGCAGGGTGTTGGCGAAGCGCGGACGGGTGTCAACCGGCGGACCTTCGCCGCAGGGATGCGTCCGTTCCAAGCGTGCGCGCCGAATCCGGCGACGATCGGACGGGTCAGGCCGCCTGGGCCTCGACGCGGTTCCGCCCCAGCGCCTTGGCGCGGTAGAGCGCGAGGTCGGCGCGCTTCAGCATCTCGCCGGGGCCGACATCCTCGGGCTGACGGGTCGCGACGCCGATCGACACGGTGACGGGGACGCTGCGTGTGTCGCGATGGATCGAGAACGGCATGCCCTCGATCCGCTCGCGGATGCGCTCGGCGATGGCGTGGGCCTCGGCGAGGCCGGCATCGGGCAGGATGATGACCACCTCCTCGCCGCCGTAGCGGGCGACGATGTCGATGGTGCGGGTGTGCAGGCGGACGCGGTCGGCGAAGGTGCGCAGCACCTCGTCGCCGGCTTCGTGGCCGTGGGTGTCGTTGATCGCCTTGAAGTGATCGATGTCGAGGATCAGCCCGGCGACCGGGCGCTCGCGCAGCCGCGGATCGGAGAACAGGCCGGCGAGGTGGTTGTCGAGGTAGCGCCGGTTGTGCAGTCCGGTGAGCCCGTCGGTGACGGCCATCTCCATCGACGCCTGCACCGCGCTGCGCAGAACCTCGGAGAATCGCTTGCGGCGGATCTGGGTGCGGACCCGCGCGACCAGCTCGTTGCGGTCGATCGGGCGGAGCAGGTAGTCGTGGACACCGAAATCGAGGCCGCGCACGATGCGGGCGCGGTCATGCGCCTCGGCCAGCATGATCAGCGGCACCTGCCGGGTCCGCTCCAGGTTGCGCAGCTGGCTGCACAGGCGCAGCCCGTCGAAGCCCTCGAGGTCGAGGCTGACCAGGACGAGGTCGAAGCCGCCCTCGGCCGCCACGTGGATCGCCGCCTGCGGATCGGTCTCGAGCGTGACCGCGTGGAACTGGCCGAGCGCCGCCGCCATCCGCTCGGCCGAGCCGCGCCGATCCTCGACCAGCAGCAGGCTTGCGTTGAGGCCGGTCTCGGCGGTGGCGAGCGCCAGCGGGTCGCCCATGCCGAACTCGCGCGAGGCGAGCGCGCGGCTGCGCAGCTCGTCGGTCACGGCCTTCAGGCGCACGAGGCTGCGGACGCGGCTGAACAGCGCGGTGTCGTCGATCGGCTTGGTCAGGAAATCGTCGGCGCCGGCGTCGAGGCCCTTCAGGCGGTCCGAGGGTTGGTCGAGGGCCGTGACCATCACCACCGGCAGGTGCGCGGTGAGCGGGTTGTTCTTGAGGATGCGGCAGACCTCGAACCCGTCCATGCCGGGCATCATCACGTCGAGGAGGACGAGGTCGCACAGGCCCTTCTCGCAGATCGCGATCGCGTCCGGGCCGTTCATGGCCGCGACGGTGTCGAAGTATTCCAGCGCGAGCTTCGTTTCGAGAAGCTTCACGTTCGGGAAGAGGTCGTCGACGATCAGGACGCGGGCCGACATCGTTCCTCGCACAAGGTTTCAGCGGGCGATCGCAGGCGCCGTCGAGGGCTCGATCCGGACCTTACTTGTCGGCAAGATACGTGCGAACCGTTGCCAAAAACTTCGCGACGGAGATCGGTTTGGACAAATATGCCTCGCAACCGCCCTCGAGAATGCGTTCCTCGTCCCCCTTCATGGCGAAGGCGGTGATGGCGACGACGGGAATGTGCTTGAGGTCGTCGTCCTCCTTGAGCCACTTGGTCACCTCGAGCCCCGAAACCTCGGGAAGCTGGATGTCCATCAGGATCAGGTCGGGATGGTGGGCACGCGCGAGCTCGATCGCCTCGATGCCGTTGGCCGTCTTGAGGGTCGCGTAACCGTGGGCCTCCAACAAGTCGTTGAAGAGCTTCATGTTCAGTTCGTTGTCCTCGACGATCAACACCGTTTTCGTCATCACGCTTCGATCCCGGTGCCGCCGCGCGTCCTTTACGGGACGTTACCCGACCTCACGCCTTTGTAAGCGACAGATGTTGATGAATCGCAAATCACTTCAAGACGATGGGTCGACGCGAGCCACCGCCGCCGACCACAACCTGGCCGTCGACGTGCTCGGCTGGATGGTCGCCGACGAGGACCGCCTGTTCCCGTTCCTCAACGCGACCGGGCTGTCGCCCGAGGACGTCCGCGCGTCGCTGTCCGACCCGGCCTTCCTCGTCGGCGTGCTCGACCACGTCATGGGCGACGAGCCGGTGCTGCTCGCCTGCGCGCAGGGGCTCGACATCAAGCCCGAGCGCATCGCGGCGGCGTGGCGACGGCTCTCGCCGCAACAATCCGACGAGTTCTAAAGGGCCGCGTGCCGGCTACGGGGCGCACGGCTTGTCCGGCGCCTTGTCGAGCTCGAGGCGGGTCATGTCGCCGAGGATCGCGAAGTCGCCGTAGTCGAGCTTGAGCGCGCCGCTGACCCCGTTCTCGTAGAGGTCGAAGGTAAGGGTGTAGATCGGCGTGCGCTCGCCCTCCCCTTGCGTGAAGTAGCTCAGCGTCACCGGCCAGTGCGGCACGGCGGCCATCGCACCCTCGTGCAGCGGCTTGTCGCGGTCCGACGCGGCGGCGTTCGCCGGCGCCGTCGCACGGCGGCCGATCACGGCCAGGGTGTCGTAGACCTTGCGGCCGTCGTCCGACCCGTCGAACACTTTGGCCGACATCGTGGTGTCGCCGGCCCGCGCGGCCTGGACGAGGCGGCGCATGTGCAGGCTCGGGAACAGCACCGGGCCGGCGGCGGTGAACTGGTCCTTCTTCGGCTCCTTGAGCCGGACCTTGAACGCGTCGCCGCTCGCATCCGCGGTGCCGTCGACGGCCGGGCTCGGCTGTCCGTTCAGCACCGTCACCGTGCGGAAGCGGAAATCGCGGGCCTCGCCGCCCTCGAAGGTGGTGTTGCGCAGGTCCGAGGTCCGGCTGCCGCTCTCGCCGGATTCGAGCACCGTCACCTGGCGGGTCTGCATGGTGTAGCCGCGGCAGGAGTCGCCCTTGAACTCGATCACGATGCGCCCGCGCGCGCTCTCGACCGCCCGGGTCCCGCCGGTGGAGGCGAGCGACAGGTCGTAGACCGCCTTGTGGTTGGCGAGGATCACCGGCTCGGGCTTTCCGGGCTTCGGATCCTCGGGCTTTGCCGCCTCGGGCGCCGGCTTGGCCGAGGCGTCGGGCGTGGCCGGCGCCGCATGGGCCATGCCGCCGAAGCAGGCCGCGCCGGCGAGGAACGCGGCGACGAGGGCGGTGGCGTGGCGTGGCATCGTGAAAACTCCCGAGGCGGTGACGGCCGAAGTTGAGGCGCAGGCTGCAGGTAGTGGGTGCCGGGCCCGGAGCAATGCCGGGCGCCGGATCAGCGGTAGCCGGCCGCCTGAAGCTCGAACAGCTCGGCGTAGCGTCCGCCGAGGGCGACGAGCGCGTCGTGCGTGCCGGCTTCGAGCACCTTTCCGTCCTCCAGCACCAGGATGCGATCGGCCATCCGAACGGTGGAGAATCGGTGCGAGATCAGCACCGCGGCCCGCCCGGCGCTGAGGTCGCGGAAGCGGCGGAACACGTCGTACTCGGCGCGCGCGTCGAGCGCGGCCGTCGGCTCGTCGAGGATCAGGATCTCGGCGTCGCGCATGTAGGCCCGGGACAGGGCGATCTTCTGCCACTGGCCCCCGGACAGGTCGACGCCGCCGTCGAAGCGCTTGCCGAGGGGCTGGTCGTATCCGGCCGGCAGGCGCGCGATGACCGCGTCGGCGAGGCCGCGCACAGCCGCACGGCCGATGCGCTCGGCATCGTCCCGGGCCTCGATCCGCCCGACGGCGACGTTCTCGCCGGCGGTGAGGTCGAAGCGGACGAAATCCTGGAAGATCGCACCGATGCGGCCGCGGAGCGCGTCGAGGTCGTAGGCCTGCAGCGGCAGGCCGTCGAGCAGGATGCGCCCCTCGGTCGGGTCGTAGAGCCGGGTCATCAGCTTGACGATCGTGGTCTTGCCGGCCCCGTTCTCGCCGACGAGCGCCAGGGTCTCGCCCGCCGCGAGGGTGAAGCTCAGGTGCCGCACCGCCCACGCGTCGACGCCGGGATAGCGGAAGCCGACATCCTCGAAGGCGAGGCCCTGGCGGATCGTCGCCGGCAGGGGTGCCGGGGTCTCGGGCGAGCGGATCGACGGCGCGATCGCGAAGAACGAGAACAGGTCGTCGAGGTACTGCGTCTGCCCGGCGATCTGGGTGAACCCGAGCAGCAGGCCCTCGATCAGCCCGCGCAGGCGCTGGAAGGCGCCGGCAAGGAAGGCGAGATCGCCGATCGAGAAGCCGCCCGCCACAGTGCGCCAGACGATGACGGCGTAGGCGGCGTAGTAGGCCAGCGTGCCGAGCGCCGCGAAGGCGCCGCCCCAGCCGGCGCGGCGGATCGCCAGCGCGCGGTTGTCGGCCACCACCTTGTCGGCGAGGCCGGCATAGAGGTCGGTGATGTAGCCGTTCAGGCCGAACAGCTTGACCTCCTTGGCCGATTCGACGCTGGCGCCGAGGTAGCGCAGGTAGTCGATCCGCCGCCGTTCCGGGGTGCGGATCCAGGCGAGGCGGTAACCGGCTCGGGTGAAGTGCGCCTCGTTGAGGAAGGCCGGCACCAGCGCCGCCGCGATCAGCACGATCAGCCACGGGGTGTAGACCGCGACGCCCGCGGCGAACGAGAGCAAAGTCACCAGGGCCTGCCCCTGCCCGAACACCTGGGCGATCAGGCTGGTGCGCCCGGTGACCTGCCGGCGCGCCCGCTCAAGCCGGTCCTGCTGTGCGCTGTCCTCGAACTGCGCGAGGTCGAGGGCCGCCGCATGGCGCATCAGCCGGAGCGAGGCGGCGTTGGAATAGAGGTCGGCGACCAACCCGTCGACCAACGTGCTGAGGCGTCCGATCAGGTCGGAGAGGATCGCCAGGGCGAGTTCGGCCGCGACCAAGGCCGCGAGCCGCGACAGGTGCGGGTCCGAGAGCCACGCATCGACGCTCATCGGCGTCGCCCGCGGCCGGGCATGTTCCGCGACGATCGCGTCGAGGATCAGCTTCGCGAGCCACAGGGTCGCCACCGGCAGCCCGGCGCCGACGAGGCGCAGGGCGAGGCTGGCGGCGAACAGGCGCGGGCTCGCGGCGCGGACCTGCGCGAACAGGGCCGGCAGGTAGCGCAGCGATCCGAAGCGTTCGGAGATGTGTCGCCTGGCGGCGGCGAGCGGGGCGGCCAGGGCGGGGTCGAGGCGGGCGGTCGGCATCCCGGCGGGTATGGGCCGGCGCGGAGCCGGCGTCGATGCCGAAGGCCCCGCGAGCCGTCCGAAGGTCTTCCGCGCCGACGCTTGTTGACGGCCGGCCCGATCGTCTACGCCGTGCTTTGCTCCGGCAGCGCAACGTCTCTATCTTGCCAAGCGTTTGCAAAACTTGCCAAGCGTTTGCCAAACAACACGGATGGGAGGGGCGATGCTGAGCGGTTCGACGATTCTGCGGATCTCGCTTCTGCTGGTCGTCGCGGGCTGCCTCGCCGCCCTGATCCAGTATTTTCTGCCGCACGCACCGTCGCCGGCGCAGGCGCCGCCGGTCTCCGTGCCGCCGGCATCCGTCGCCCCGGCGCCGCGAAAGGTCGGGACGCCGACGCTGGTCCCGTCCCCCGCAGCGCCTCGAGCGGACCTCGCCGCGCCGCCGGTATCGCCGGATCCCGCGCCCACACCCGGTCCGGCACCCCAGCCGACCGCGGAAGCCCCGGTTCTCTCGCAATCCGTGCCGGAGTCGCAACCGACCGGTCAGGCGGAGGTGAACGAGGCCGGCGACAGCGCCGGACCGCGCGCGCTGGCGCTGGTCGACCTCAACACCGCATCGCTGGCGGAGCTGAACGGGTTGCGCGGCGGCGGCAGCATCGGGCGGGCGATCATCCAGCGCCGGCCCTACACGACGATCGACCAGTTGCTGTCGAAGCGCGTGCTCAGCCGCGCGACCTACGACAAGATCAAGGATCAGATCACGATCCGCTGAGATGCCCGCGACCGCGAAGCCGAGCTGTCCTTGTCGGGGGCCGGAGCGGTGCCGCAACTGGCGCAGCCTGCGCCGGTTGCCTATTGTGGACCCTACGGACGGATCGTCTGCGCGGGCGATCCCCGATCAAGGTGCGAGGAGCTGCGCATGTTCACCCAGACCGGCAGCGCGATCCTTCGGGACGACCTCGGCGTCGAGGAGACGACCGAGACCGACAACATCGTGCGGTGGGACGGCGAGCGGCTCTACGTCGAGCACGACGTCTACCACAACGGGCAGCTGGTCCACCGCAAGTACCGCCGCAACGTGACCGAGCCGGTCGCCCGCGCGCTGCTCGCCGTGATCAACCGCGCCAAGCAATGAGGCGCGTCGTCCTGGCAGCCCTGACGGGTCTCGCACTCGGCGGTCCCGCCGTCGCGCAGGTCGGCGTGCGCTACGTCGCGCCGGAGCGCTTCACCGACGCGGAGGACCGTTGGGCCTCCTCCGGCCGGAGCCTGCGGCTGACGCTGGCGGAGATGACGCGGATCTTCCAGGACCTCGGCAGCCGGCGCCTCGGCCCCGACGAGAGCCTCGACATCACCGTCCTCGACATCGATCTCGCCGGGTACGAGCGGCCGGGCTTCGGCACGCCGAGTGGCCTGCGGATCGTCCAGGACTTCACGCCGCCGCGGATCCGGCTCGCCTACGCACTGCGGCGTGGCAAGCGGGTGGTCGCCAGCGGCGAGGATACGGTCACCGACCCCAACTTCATGCTGACGGCCAACCCACGCTTCTCGACCGGCGGCCTGTATTACGAGCGCGCGGTGCTGCGCGACTGGTTCGCGCGCCGCTTCCCGGTTCCGGCCGGCCGCGGCTGACGGACGTTTCGCGCGCCGAACCGCGCGGCTCGACCGCGGCTCACGCCGGCCAGCGCGGCGTGCGCTTCTGAAGGAAGGCATCGATGCCCTCGTCGGCGTCGGCGAGCATCATGTTCCGGGTCATGACCTCGGCGGCGTAGGCGTAGGCCTCCTCGAGGCCGAGCTCCGCCTGGCGGCCGAAGGCTTCCTTGCCGATCGCCACCACCCGCGCCGACTTGCCCGCGATGCGCATCGCCATCGCCTGCACCGTCGCATCGAGATCGGCGGTCAGCACCGCACGGTTGACGAGGCCGATGTGCAACGCCTCCGCGGCGTCGATCGGCTCGCCGAGCAGCAGCATCTCCATCGCCGCCTTGCGCGGCACCGCGCGGGAGAGCGCGACCATTGGGGTCGAGCAGAACAGGCCGATGTTGACCCCGGGCGTCGCGAAGCGGGCGTCGTCGGCGCAGACCGCGAGATCGCAGGTCGCGACCAGCTGGCAGCCGGCGGCGGTGGCGATGCCGTGAACCTGCGCGATCACCGGCTGCGGCAGCCGGGTGATCGCCAGCATCAGCCGGGAGCAGGCGCGGAACACCTCGGCCGCGGCCTCGCGCCCGGGATGCGCGCGCATCTCCTTGAGATCGTGACCGGCGCAGAAGGCCGGCCCGGCGCCGCGCAGCACGACGACGCGCACGGCTCGATCCTCGGCGATCGCGTCGAGCGCATCCTGCAAGGCCGCCATCAGCCCGAGGGACAGCGCGTTGCGGGCCGGACCGCGGTTCAGCGTCAGCGTGGCGATGCCTTCGGCATCCGCGCGAAGCAGCAGCGGCGCGTCGGTCTGCGCGGTCGAGGACATGCCCTGGCTCCCGTCTCGATGGCCGGTCAAGCCTATCACGGACGCGTCGGGTTTCGAGGATGGCTCAGGCCCGGCGCGCCGGCAGCGCCTGCGGGGCGAGCGGGGCGTCGTCGTACTCGGCGATCTCGAGGTCGATGCGGGCGAAGTCGGCGCCGCCGTGCCACCACACCAGCGGCTGAACCGAGACGAGGCCCTGGACGCTGCACAGCGTCTCCGCGAGGCCGGCGTCGACGAACAGGTGGCGCGGGCCGATCGCGTCGAGGCTCCGGGCAAGCGCGGTCCCGCGCAGGGTGAGGTCGAGCGGCATCACGGTGACGCCGACGGAGCCAAGGCCCTGCCAGATCGCGAGCACGTCGGGCTGGTTGCGCATCAGCAGGGCGACGACGTCGCCTTCCCCCAGCCGCTCGTGCAGGGCCCAGCGGGCGTAGCGGTTGCGGCGCTCGCCCGAGGGTGCGTCGCTCGGTTCGGCGAGGCGCAGCGACGGCGGCACGAAGGCGGGATCTGGCTCTGCGCGGTGGTCGAGGGCGAAGTGCATGCGGCGTCCAGTCCGGCTCATTGCGGAAGATGTCGGACTCCGATCTGCTCGCCACCGGTTAATAGCAGGCTTCGAACCCCCGCGTAGGGCAGGATCAAGTCGAAACAAGTTCCGCGGTTCCGCAAGGCAGACGAGGGACCGGGACGGCCAGTGACGCGGTAGAAACGCCGCTATCGATTGCAACGCAGGTAACGCTTAACCACGAACGACCTTCACCTTTGTCCTGCGTGGCCTGAGGCAATCCGTCGGGCCGCTCCCCCTGGGCGGCGTTCACCGTTCGGCGTATCTCGCCCGTCTCAACGACTCGCAAGAAGTCGTCGACGACGATGAGGAAACTTTCGCCCATGCGCATGTTCGCCACGCCGGCCGCCGCGGCCGCCCTCCTGAGCCTCGGTCTCGCCGCGCAGCCCGCCGCGGCGCAGATCCGCAACGCCCCGGCCCCGCGGGCGCTGGAATTCGCAGCCTACATCTTCGCGGCGTCGAACGTCTGCGGCTATCGGATCGGGACCGACACCTTCGAGGCGCTGCTGGTCAAGCAGGGCACCCGATCGGCCGACGTCAGCCCGCGCGGCCCGTTCGGCGGCCGGGTGCAGTCGATGTTCGCGCTGATGTCGAACGACATGGCCCAGCATCGCGAGAAGGCGTGCCTCGCCGTCGCCGGCGAATACGGCCCCGAAGGCACGGTCGCGAAGGACGTGCTGCTGCCGGCCGCAGCCGACGCGCCGCCCGCCGGCGCCGACACGCCCGCGCCACCGGCACCGGCGCCGAAGCCCGCCCAGTAACGCTGCGGGACGGAGCCGTCAGGGAAGGCGCCACGCGATCGGCGCCGACCCATGCTCGGCGAGCCACGCGTTGGCCCGGCCGAAGGGGTCCGAGCCGGGGAAGTCGCGCGCCCGGTTCAGCGGCGACGGATGGCCGCATTCGAGCACGCCGTGTCGCGATCGGTCGATCAGCGCGGCCCGCGCCCGCGCCTGTGCCCCCCACAGGAGGAACACGGCGGGCTCGGCGCGCGCCGAGACGGCCGCGACCGCCTCGTCGGCGAGCCTCGCCCAGCCGAACCGAAGATGCGCCCCGGCCTGGCCCGCCTCGACGGTGAGTGCGCTGTTGAGGAGCAGCACCCCCTGGTGCGCCCAGGCCGTGAGGTCGCCGCGCGTCGCCTTGCCCGGCTCGACCTCGGCCAGGATCACCTTAAGCGAGGCCGGCAGGCGCCGGGAGCCGACATAGGAGAAGGCGAGCCCGTTGGCGTCGCCCGGCGTCGGATACGGATCCTGCCCGAGGATCACGACCTTCACCGCGGGCAGCGGCGTCAGCGCCAGAGCGGCAAAGATGTTGCCGGGCGCGGGCAAGACCTGCGCGCCGGCTGCGATCCGTTCGTCGACCCGTGCCGCCACGATATCCGCCGCGCCCTCCGTGAAGAACGGCAAGGCGAGCCACGGGGATGCGCTTTGCCGGAACGCGGCGAGCGCTGCGGAGACGGTCGGTTCGGTCATCGGCCGATCAGGATGCGTTCGCCCTCGGTCACGGTGATCGGGGCGTGGCGGGCGACATAATCGATCACGGCGGTGGCGACGAGCCCGCCATCCGTCGCGCCGATCAAGGTCCGCCCCCGAGCCAGCACGCCGTAGCCGTTTCCCCCCTCGTAGAGGAAGTTGTTGGCGGCGACCCGGTAGGTCCGGGCCGGGTCCAGTGGCGCATCGCCGACGCGGACGGAGACGATCCTGTCGCCCGCCGGCGCATCGGGATCGACGCGGACGGTCAGGCCCGAGACCTGCGCGAAGCGGCCGGCCGGGCGGCCGAGCTCGCGAAACCCCGCCTCCAGCAGCGCGCGGACCTGGGCGCCGGTGATCGCCACCGACACGATGGTGTTGCCGAACGGAAGCTCGGTGAGGATGTCGCGCCGCGTCAGCATCGTGCCGGCCGGGTACAGGCGGTCGCCGCGCACGCCGCCGCCGTTCATCACCGCGATGTCGGCGCCCGTCGCCTCCCGCAGCGCGTCGGCGACGAGGCTCCCGAAGCTCGCCTCGCGGGCGCGCACGGAGACGATGCGGCTGTCGAGCGGATAGGCGGTCTCGCCGACCGGCACGTCGAGCCGGCGCGACAGGTCGCCCTCGAGCTTGCGCACGAGGGTCAGCGTATCCGGATCGGGTGCGACGGACGCCGAATCGTGGATTCGGAAGCTCGGCCGCCACGTCACGCGCCGCGTGCCGCCCGCCGTCGAGACGCTGGCGTGGATGTCGATGGCGGTGACGTAATGCGCGTCGCTGCTCGACTCCGCGAGCACGCGGCGCCCGTCGTACTGCACCACGAGGTCGTGGTCGTGCCCCGACAAAAGGATGTCGGCATGGCCCGCCGCCAGCATCGCGAGATCGGTCGCGCGCGCGGTGTGGACGATCGCCACGACGAGATCCGCGCCGTCGGCGCGCAGCGCCTCGGCCTGCGCGGCCAGCGTCTCCAGCTCGGGCCCGAAGCGTAGATCGCCGCTCTGGGATTTCTCCGGCGTCGCGGCCAACGCGATGCCGGTGACGCCGACGTGCAGGCCGCCGAGGGTGAGCATCTGCCGATCGCGCAGGCTCGGCAACGGCCGGCCGGACCCGTCCCGCAGGTTGGCGGCGAAGCACGGGAAGGCGGCGGCGGCCATGCGCTCGCGGAAGACGGCGGGCCCGAAATCAAATTCGTGGTTGCCGGGGACGAACACGTCCGGCGGGGCGAGGTTCAGCAGGTCGACGATGTGGGCGCCCTTGTCGAACCCCGACATCAGCGAAGGCGACAGGGTGTCGCCGGCATGGGCGTAGAGCACCGGGACACCGCGGTCGCGCTCGGCCTTCACGATCGCATTGAGCCGCGCGAACCCGCCGCGCCCGTCGACCTCGCCCATCAGGTAGACGTCGTTGACGAGGAGCAGCGTCAGCGTCGGCTCGGGCGCCGTGGGCTCGGTCGCGTTCGCGATGGCGGGCAGGCCGGCCGAAAGGCCGGCGCCGATGCCGAGACCGAAGGTCTGGCGGCGATTGGGGCGAGGCATGGCGTTGCGTTTTGGCGGAAAAGCCCAGCCTACCCCCGCCGACGTGACGCGCGCACGACGGTCCTTGGAGCATCTTCGCGCGCGTTGAAGCCCGGCCCGCCCGCAGACGATGTCCTAGCGGGCCGAGAAGGTCTCGCGCACCGCCTTGGCGTTGCGGCGGACCATCGGCCAGATCCAGGCGCCGGAAGCGAGGTAGGCCGCGGCCGGCATCGGCTTCAGCTCCTCGGCGAGGCGCTGGGCGAGGCCGGGCGCGCGGATCGGCACCGGCGGCGCATCGGTCTTGCGGTAGACCACCGTCGTGTCCTCGCGCCAGTAATTGGTGTCGGGCACGAGGCCGGCGCGGCGTGCGGTAAGGTCGAAGGTGTCGCGCACGAAGCCGTGGACGTGGGCGAAATGGAATCGCTCGTGCGGCGGCTTGCCGGTGGCGGCCATGTTCGGCACCGCGGCGTAGAGCACACCGTCGGGCTTCAGCCAGCGTGCCAGCCGCTCCATCACGTCGGCCGGGTCGCGCAGGTGCTCCATGACGTGGTGCGTGGTGATCACGTCGAACGTGCCCGGTGCGAACTGGTCGTCGGCGGCGTCGTCCAGCACCTCGACGCCGTGCGTCGCGCGGGCATAGGCGGAATAGTCGCGGCCCGGCTCGACGCCGATCGCTTCGCAGCCCCGAGCCCGGGCGGCGGCCAGGAACTCGCCCGATCCGGAGCCGAAATCGAGCAGGCGGGCGCCCGGCACCAGCTTCGGCGCGAGCAGTTCCGCCCGGAACGCCGCCTCGCGCGCCGAGCGCTTGAGATGGACCCGCGGCGGGCCGCCCGCGAAGGCGAGCTGGTAGTCGGCGCGGTAGGCGTGGGCGTAGTAATCCGCCAGCTCGGCCGGCGTCGGCATCGGGTCGGTGCGGATCAGGCCGCATTCGGCGCAGGCGATCGACTTCAGCGTCTTCAGGCGTCGATCGGTCTCCGCCACGGTGACGCTCTCCGTGGAGCCGCACAGATTGCAGGCCGTGGGCGCCCCCGTGTAGGGGTAGCCGGTGAACGGCATGAAGTGGTTCAGGAAGTAGCGGGGAGACTGCATGTCGCGCTCTCGTCGGCCGGACCTTCGCTGGCAGGCTTCGTGCTCTAGTTAGATATCCGATCCCGCACAACAGCACCGCCGTCATGCGGGCGCGCGGCCTCACCGTCGCCGCGCGCCCGGCGGCCCAGGACAGGAAGCGGCCGCCATGGCCGAGAACCTCACCATGAACGAACGCGTCGAACCGGCGTCCCTGTCGGCCGTCTCCACCGTCGAGCCGAGCCGTGCGGCCGGCGCGGGCACCCTTCCGGCCGATCACCCCCCGGTCCGCTGGGGCCGTGTCGGCGTGCTGCTGATGAACCTCGGCACGCCGGAGGGCACGAGCTACTGGCCGATGCGCCGCTACCTCAAGGAGTTCCTGTCCGACCGCCGGGTGATCGAGGTGCCGCGCCTGATCTGGTGGCCGCTGCTCAACCTGATCATCCTGACCAAGCGTCCCGGCCCGAAGGGCAAGGACTACGCGAGCGTGTGGAACAACGAGCGCGACGAGGGCCCGCTCAAGACCATCACCCGCGGCCAGGCCGAGCGCCTGCAGGCGATGATGGGCGACAAGGTCGTGGTCGACTGGGCGATGCGCTACGGCAAGCCCGAGGTCGCCCTGCGGATCCAGGCCCTGCTCGATCAGGGCTGCGACCGCATTTTGCTGGTGCCGCTCTACCCGCAATACGCCGCAGCGACCTCGGCCACCGCCTGCGACCAGGCGTTCAAGGCGCTGATGCAGATGCGCTGGCAGCCGACCGTGCGGGTCTCGGCGCCGTACCACGACGACCCCGTCTACATCCGTGCGATGGCCGATTCGATCCGCGAGGGGCTGGCCAAGCTCGATTTCGAGCCGGAGGTGATCCTCACCTCGTTCCACGGCGTGCCGAAGAGCTACCTGCTTAAGGGCGACCCCTATCACTGCCAGTGCGTGAAGACCGGCCGCCTGATCCGCGAAGAGCTCGGCTTCTCGACCGAGCGGATGCGGACGACCTTCCAGTCGCGCTTCGGCAACGAGGAATGGCTCAAGCCCTACACCGACGAGACCGTGCAGACGCTCGCGAAATCCGGGGTGAAGCGCATGGCGATCGTCGCGCCGGGCTTCACCGCCGACTGCCTGGAGACGCTGGAAGAGCTCGACGGCGAGAACCGGCACTACTTCGAGGACAACGGCGGCGAGCGCTTCGCCTACATCCCATGCCTCAACGACAGCGACCTCGGCATGAAGGTGATCGAGACCGTGGTGCGGCGGGAGCTGCAGGGCTGGGTCTGATCACCCGTATCGACCCGCACGCCATCTTGCGAAGCCCCGGCGCCGGGCTATCATCCAGCCCTCGACGCCGGGCGGGCCGGATCAGCAAGGGTGATGAGATGGCGTTCTTCATCGGGATCGCGTGTCCCTGGCTGGTCGTCGCGGTGCTCGACATCCTGGCCTCGCGCCGGCGCACCGACGAGCTGGCTGCACTCGGGATCGTCGGCGCCGCCCGCCCGGCGACCTCCTCCTACCTAACGCCCGACGTGAAGTGAGGCCGCGCTCGGTTCGGCGTCGACCGGGGGGCCGGCGCGCGTCGCCCCCTAGGCGCGCGTGACCGAGAGACCGGCCTCGAAGCCGTGCTCGCGGACGGTCTGCGCCTTCGGGAGCATGTCGCGAAGCTCTCGCACTTGGCTGGAGAGGTCGGCGTCGTTCGCCGGCTGGAACCAGCGATAGGTGCCCTTGCCGGCCCGCTTCGCCTCGTAGAGGGCCTGATCGGCTTCCGGCAGGAGGAGCATCGGGTCGTTGTCCGCGTCGCGCCGGGTCGCGATGCCGATGCTGAGGCCGACCCGGACGACCAACCCCGTCGGCAAGGCGTAGGGTCGTGCCACCTCGGCGATCAGGCGGGTCGCGATCGCCGGGATCGTGCGCTCGTCGTCGGCATGGACCAGGATCGCGAACTCGTCGCCGCCGAGCCGCGCGACGTCGGCGGGATCCGGCACGCAGCCGCGGATCCGTTCGCCGACGGCCGTCAGGAGCGCATCGCCCGCCGGATGCCCGTGCTGGTCGTTCACCGCCTTGAAGCCGTCGAGGTCGAGGAAGAGCACCGAAGCGTTCCGCTCGGCCGCCTTGAGGCGCGCTTTGAAGGAGCTGCGGTTCGGCAGGCCGGTCAGGCTGCAGTGAAGGGCGAGGTGGCTGCTTTCCTGCTGGGCCATCAGCATCTTAAGGTAATCGATGTGGAGTTCCCGGTTGATGCTGATCGTTCCCCATAGATAAAGCGGGGCGATGAGCACGATCGGCCACAGCCACGGCTCCGGCCCCATCGCAGCGCCGGCCGCATAGGGCACGATGATCAGGACCATCTGCAGCTTGACCATGCGCGGCGAGCCGGGATTGCGCGCGCACATCGCCCCGACGATCCCGGTCGACAGCATGGTGCCGAACACCGCCAGGACGGGATCGCCCAAGCTCATGCAGAGGAAGGCGCCAACGCCGATCTGCGCGCACCACAGCACGCTGCCGGCGATGAAGGCATCGACGACGAGGGTGTCCCTCGGACGGCGGAGCGAGGGATCTCGGAGGATCCGCATCAACCGGCCGATGACGGCGAAACGGAACAGGACCAGGATCGTATCGACGGCCGCCCAGGCGAAGAATGCCGGGATCGGGTTCCGATACAGCAGGATCGCGATGATGATCAGCCCGACGAGGGAGCCGGAGATCAGCGAGGACATTCGCCGGAACAACGTCCGCCGCAGCCCGTCGCTGATCTCGACGCAGACCGGCGCCGAGGTCTCGGTGAGCCAGATCATCGGTGCCAAGCGGGGCTTCAGCAGAACCTGCTCCGACGGCATCGCGATGATTTTCCTGCCGCCCCGATCATTGGGCACTCTTTCACACGATCCTTGCGCAAATGTTGATCCTTAGGCGCAAATTCCGTGCATGAGCGGTGCGTCATCGCATCTCAGACGCGGCGAGCCGCGCCGAAGCCCGCGGCTGCCACGCTTCGGCCCGAGCGAACGTCGGGCGGCCGCCGCGGTCAGGGCTTCTTCGGCTCCTCGGCGGCCGGGGCCGGCGCGGCGATCGGCTTGCCGTTCTCGTCGAAGCGCTCGACCTTGGCGTCGGCGCGGAGCTTCAGGATCAGATCCTGCTGCGCCTTGCGGATCAGCGCCTGATCGATCTGCTCCTTCAGCTCGTCGAAGGTCGGCACGGGCTTGTTGCGCTTCTCCTCGACCTTGATCACGTGCCAGCCGAACTGGGACTTGACCGGATCGGAAACCTGCCCGGGCTGCAGCTTGAAGGCGGCGTCGGCGAACTCCTTCACCATCCGGTCCTTCGAGAACCAGCCGAGGTCGCCGCCCTCGGCCTTCGAGCCGGCATCCTTGGTGGTCTCGGCGGCGACCTTGGCGAAGTCCTCGCCGCCCTTGATCCGCGCGGCGATCTTCTTCGCCTCGGCCTCGTTCTCCACGAGGATGTGGCGGGCGTGGATCTCCTCCTCCGGCTTCATCAGCTTGGCGGACTGGTCGTAGAGCGCGTGGGCCGCCTCGGGCGTCGCCGCCTTCTTGGCCTCGCGCTCAAGGTACTCGTCGAGGAGGAGCTTGTCGCGGAAGTAGGCGAGCTTGCGCTTGAAGTCCGGCGTGTCGCCGATCTTGGCGGCGTCCGCCGCCTGCGCACCGACCTTGAGGTCGAGCATGTAGTCAACCAGCAGGCCCTTCTTCTGCGCATCGTCGACGCCCGGCAGCGACAGGGCCGGATCCTCGGCCGCCACCGCGATGTCGCCGGCGGTGACCGGGATCCCGTTCACCTTGGCGACGACGCTGTCGGGCGAGGGCAGCACCGCGGCGGCGACGGAGGGCTGCGCCGCCGGGGTCGGCGTCTGCGCGGAGGCAATGCCGCCGAGCGCGAGCGCCAGGGCGAGCGCGCTCGCGCCGCGGAGGGTCTGGGTCTTCGACATGGCGTTGGCGTTCCTGGACGGTTTCGCCCCGACCCGTCGCGGCACGGCGCCGGACGGTCTCGCACGGGGCTTCGAGGAAGCGGCATCGCAGCCGCGGGAATCGGCGAGACAGGTGGCTCGCGTCGCACGCAAAGGCAAGGCGCAAGGGATGACGGAATTGAGGTCGCAGGAGCACGGCGCAGATGACGAAAGGATGCACGCACGTTCCATCGCCGTCGCGTCCGCCCGTCCTCGCCCGTCACGGGGAAAGCATTCCGTTGACTCCGTTTCTTGAGCCTTCGTGAACGCGCGCCGGTGCAGGCTTGCCGGATCGACGGAGGGGCGGATGCGCAGGATCTCGCAGATCGGATGGATCGTGCTCGCGGCTTCGACCGCTTTCGCGCTCGCGGCGACGCCGTCCTCCGCCGAGGCACGCGGGTTCCGCCTGCGCCTCGGAATCGGCAGCGCGTCCGCCGCGCCTCCGGTCCCGCCGCGCGCGGCCGAGCGCATCGCAAGCGCTGGCGTTCCCCTGCCGATCGCACCGCCTCGCGCGACGGAGCCGGCGTCGCCGCGGACGGAGCCGTGGACGCAGGCACGGGAGACGGTGCGTGGGCTGACGCCCGTCGCCGTCGCGCCCGTCGCCATCGCGCCTATCGCGGAGCGTGCGAAGCCGTCGCCGCATCCGGTGCGGGTCGCCGGCCCGTGGTGCACGTCGGACCGCATCGTCGGCGCCGGCGTGGGGTTCTGCGAAGTCAACTGACGCCGCGGGCGACGGCCGCCCACGAACGGGCCGCGCGAGGCGGCACCGATTCGGATCCGGGCCGAAGCGCCTCTGCGCAGCCCATCGCGCGCCGGCCTCTTTTAGATGCGGCCCGCGATATTTACCTCTATAAGCCCGGCCAACTCAGCCAAGGCCAGCCGTCTGCGGGAGACCGCCGACGGGCTTTCCCGTTTGCAGGTTCACGATGCTCGGTGCCCTCGCCAAGAAGATTTTCGGCTCGTCGAACGACCGGCGCGTGAAGGGCTATCGTCCCCGCGTCGCGGCGATCAACGAGCTCGAAGCCGAGATCCAGGTGCTGTCGGACGACGCCCTGCGCGCCCGCACCGACATGCTGAAGGCCGAGCTCGCGGCCGGCAAGAGCCTCGACGACATCCTCGTTCCCGCCTTCGCCACCGTGCGCGAGGCGGCCAAGCGCGTGTTCGGCCAGCGCCACTTCGACGTGCAGTTGATCGGCGGCATGGTGCTGCACGAAGGCGGCATCGCCGAGATGAAGACCGGCGAGGGCAAGACGCTGGTGGCGACGCTGCCGGTCTACCTCAACGCGCTGTCGGGCAAGGGCGTCCACGTCGTGACCGTCAACGACTACCTCGCCGCCCGCGACGCGGAGTGGATGGGGCAGGTCTACCGCTTCCTCGGGCTGACCGTCGGCACGATCGTGCACGGCCTCGACGACGAGCAGCGCAAGGAAGCCTACGCCTGCGACATCACCTACGGGACGAACAACGAGTACGGCTTCGACTACCTGCGCGACAACATGAAGTACGAGATGTCCCAGCTGGCGCAGCGGGGGCACAACTTCGCGATCGTCGACGAGGTCGACTCGATCCTGATCGACGAGGCGCGCACGCCGCTGATCATCTCCGGCCCCGTCGACGACCGCTCAGAGCTCTACGTCACCGTCGACGCGTTGATGCCGATGTTGGTGCCCTCGCACTACGACCTCGACGAGAAGCAGCGCACCGTCTCGCTGACCGAGGAGGGCAACGAGTTCATCGAGGACGCGCTGCGTGACGCCGGCATCCTCAAGGACGGCGACCTCTACGACGGCCACAACGTCACCATCGTCCACCACGTGAACCAGGCGCTGCGCGCCCACACGCTGTTCACCCGGGACAAGGACTACATCGTCAAGAACGACGAGGTGGTGATCATCGACGAGTTCACCGGCCGCATGATGCAGGGCCGGCGCTACTCTGAGGGCCTGCACCAGGCTCTCGAGGCGAAGGAGCGGGTGACGATCCAGCCCGAGAACCAGACGCTGGCCTCGATCACCTTCCAGAACTTCTTCCGCCTCTACGACAAGCTCGCGGGCATGACCGGCACGGCCTCGACCGAGGCCGACGAGTTCGCCGAGATCTACAAGCTCGAGGTCGTCGACATCCCGACCAACAAGGAGGTCGAGCGCGTCGACGAGGACGACCAGGTCTACCGCACCGTCGAGGAGAAGTACGCCGGCATCATCGAGGAGATCGAGACGGCGCATGCGCGCCACCAGCCGATCCTGGTCGGCACCGGCTCGATTGAGAAGTCGGAGCTGATCGCCGAGCTGCTCAAGAAGGCCGGCTTCACCCTGCTCGACTATTCCGATCCGAATGCGCTCACCGACGTCTACGCCGCCGCGCGCGAGGGCCGCGTCACCAAGCGCTTCGCGGTGCTGAACGCCCGCTTCCACGAGCAGGAGGCCTACATCGTCGCCGAGGCCGGCGTGCCCGGCGCAATCACCATCGCCACCAACATGGCCGGCCGCGGAACCGACATCAAGCTCGGCGGCAACGTCGAGATGCGTGTCGAGAAGGAGCTCGCCGGCCTCGAGGACGGCCCCGAGCGCGACGCCAAGGTCGCCGCGATCAAGGCCGAGATCGCCGAGAACCGCACCAAGGTGCTGGCGTCGGGCGAGCCGGCCGATCCGGAGGCCGGCCGCAAGAAGGCGCTGCCGGGCGGCCTCTACATCATCGGCACCGAGCGCCACGAATCGCGCCGCATCGACAACCAGCTCCGCGGCCGCTCGGGCCGCCAGGGCGATCCCGGTCGCTCGAAGTTCTTCCTGTCGCTGCAGGACGACCTGATGCGCATTTTCGGCTCCGACCGCATGGACGGGATGCTGCAGAAGCTCGGCCTCGAGCAGGGCGAGGCGATCATCCACCCGTGGATCAACAAGGCGATCGAGAAGGCGCAGCAGAAGGTCGAGGCGCGCAACTTCGACATGCGCAAGAACGTGCTCAAGTACGACAACGTCATGAACGACCAGCGCAAGGTCGTGTTCGAGCAGCGCCGCGACTTCATGGGCCAGGACAGCGTGTCCGAGACCGTCGAGGAGATGCGCCAGGCCACGATCGACGACCTCGTCGCGACCTATATTCCCGAGAACGCTTACGCCGAGCAGTGGGACGTCGCCGGCCTCCGCGAGCGCGTGACGGAGATCCTCAACCTCGACGAGCCGATCGAGGATTGGGCCAAGGAAGAGGGCATCGCCGACGAGGAGATGCGCGAGCGCCTGAAGAAGGCCGCCGACACCGCCTACGCCGCCCGGGCCGAGAAGAACGGTGCCGAGGTGACGACCTACATCGAGAAGCAGGTGCTCCTGCAGACCCTCGATCACCTCTGGCGCGAGCACCTCGTGACGCTCGACCACCTGCGCCAGGTGATCGGCTGGCGCGGCTTCGCCCAGCGCGACCCGCTGAACGAGTACAAGTCGGAGGCCTTCGACCTGTTCAACGGCCTCGTCACGCAGCTGCGCGAGCAGGTCACCAGCCAGCTCTCGCGCGTCGAGATCATGTTCCAGGAGCCGGAAGCCCAGGCGAACCCGTTCGGGCCATCCCCCGGCCTGCCGCAGATGTTCGCCCAGCACCTCGATCCCGTCACCGGCGAGAACGAGATGGACTATGCCGGCCGCGGCACCGGGAGCGACGGCGGCGGCGGGCCGGCCTACGGCTACGCCGCCCAGGGGCTGTCGGCCGACGGGGCCGTGCTGGAGCGCGACCCCGACGACGCGACCACCTGGGGCCGGGTCGGCCGCAACGAGCCCTGCCCCTGCGGCTCGGGCAAGAAGTTCAAGCACTGCCACGGCAGCTTCACGGCCTGAGCGCCTGCTCTCGTCACGGCGCTCCCGTCCGTAGGGTTCTCGTTCAGGGGCGCTCCACCCGCCCCGTCATCCCGGGGCGCTGAAAGGCGGGTCCGGGATGACCTGGGATGGGATGTGCGGGCGACGTTTCGTTCGGCCTCGATCGATGGTCGGCGGACGGTCGCCATCGCGAGAACCGGTGCGCCGCGGGATCCATCATCCATGACGACCGTCTTCATCGCGGGCGCCGGCACCGAGATCGGCAAGACCTACGTCACCGCGGCGATCGTACGGCGCCTGCGCGCCGACGGACGCGACGTGCGGGCGCTGAAGCCCGTCGCGAGCGGCGTGCCGCCGATGGGCGACCCGGATTTTGCCGGCAGCGATACGGCGCAGCTTCTGGCGGCCCAGGGGATCGCGGTCACAGCCGCCGCCGTCGCGGCCTGCTCGCCGTGGCGTTTCGCGGCGCCGCTCGCCCCCGACCAGGCGGCGGCTCTCGAGGGCCAAGCGCCCGTCCTCGAGGACATCGTCACGTGGTGCCTGGAGCGGATGGAGGCCGCGACGGGCACGCTGATCGTCGAGGGCGTCGGCGGCCTGATGAGCCCGGTGACCCGGGAGGCGACCGGCCTCGGCTGGCTGTGGTCGCTCGCCTGCCCGGCGATCCTCGTCTCGGGCAGCTATCTCGGGGCGATCAGCCACGCCCTGACGGCCTACGAGACCTGCCGGGCGGCCGACATCCCGGTCCTCGCCATCGTCGTCAACGAGAGCACCGGCGCGCCGACGCCGCCCGAGACGGTCGCCGAGGCGATCGCGCGCCACGCCGAGGTGCCGGTGATCGTCATCGCCCGGGATGCGCCCTGCCCGGATGCGCTCGCCGCCCTGATCTGACGTCGGGCCGACACACATTGACGCGATCGTCGGCGGCGATGCACGGTTCCGATGGACGGGCGCCGGGCGCCTGCTAGCGTCGCGCCGCGAAACGACGAGGGCGGGGCGTTCTGTGAGTGAGAGTCATGTCCGTGCGGAGGGGGGCGCCGAGCCCGCCGCCGCACGAAGGTTCCGCCCGGCCCTGCTGCTTGGGGCGCTCGGGGTCGTCTACGGCGACATCGGCACCAGCCCGCTCTACGCCTACAAGGAGGCGGTGCGGGCCGCCAGCGGCGGCGGCAACGCCGACCCCATCGCGGTGGTCGGCGCGGTCTCGCTGATCCTGTGGGCGCTGATCCTGATCGTCTCGCTGAAATACGCGGTGCTGATCCTGCGCGCCGACAATGCCGGCGAGGGCGGCATCGTCGCGATGCTGGCGCTGCTGGGCGCCCGCCATGCGAAGCCGCGCTCGTGGAAGGCGCTGCTGCTCGTCGTCGGGCTGATCGGCGCGGCGCTTCTCTACGGCGACGGCGCGATCACCCCGGCGATCTCGGTGCTCTCGGCGATCGAGGGCCTGAAGGTCGATGCGCCGGCGCTCGGCCGCTACGTCGTGCCGATCACGATCGCGATCCTCGTCGCCCTGTTCCTGGTGCAGAGCAAGGGCGTCGCCTTCATCGGGCGGATCTTCGGGCCGGTAATGCTGCTGTGGTTCGTCGTCCTCACGCTGATGGGGATCGGCGGCATCCTGCACAAGCCGGAGATCCTGCAGGCGGCGAACCCCCTGAAGGCGGTGGAATTTCTGGTCCATGCCGGCTGGCACGTGAGCTTCGCGATGCTGGGCGCGGCCTTCCTAGCGGTCACCGGCGGCGAGGCGATGTATGCAGACCTCGGGCATTTCGGCGCCCGGCCGATCCGCGTGGCGTGGTTCGCCCTGGTGCTGCCGGCCCTGGTGATCAACTATTTCGGCCAGGGCGCGCTGCTGCTGGCCTCGCCGGACGCGATCGAGAACCCGTTCTACCGGCTCGCGCCGGGCTGGGCGCATTACCCGCTGATCGGGCTGGCGACGATGGCGACGGTGATCGCCTCGCAGGCGATCATCTCGGGTGTGTTCTCGCTGACCCAGCAATCGGTCCAGCTCGGCTTCCTGCCGCCGATGCACATCGTCCAGACCGCCTCGGAGGAGCGTGGGCAGATCTACGTGCCGGCGGTGAACTGGCTCCTCGCCGCCGCCACCATCGCCGCCGTCGTGATCTTCGAATCGTCCGACGCGCTCGCCGGCGCCTACGGCATTGCCGTGTCGCTGCTGATGGCGATCACCACGCTGCTCGCCGCGCTGATCGCCCGCCGATGGGGCTACAACCTCGTGGCGATCCTGGCGGTGAACGGCTTCTTCCTGCTGATCGACCTCGTCTTCCTTGGGGCCAACAGCGTGAAGCTGTTCGAGGGCGGCTGGTTTCCGCTGGTGCTCGCCGGCTTCGTCGCGCTGATGATGCTGACGTGGCGCAGGGGCAACCAGCTGGTCGAGGAGGCCCGCGTCGGCCTGCGCCAGCCCGAGGACGTGTTCCTGGCCTCGCTCCAGCACCAGGACCTGGTGCGGGTCCGCGGAACCGGCGTGTTCCTGTCGGCGGCGATGCACGGCATCCCGATGCACCTGTCGCGGTTCGTCGAGCGCAGCCACGCCCTGCCGGAGCGGGTGATGATCGTCTCCGCCCAGTACGAGGAGACCCCGACCGTGCCGCGCGAGGAGCGCAGCCACGTGACGATCCTCGCGCCCGACTTCTACCGGGTGACCCTGCGCTACGGCTTCATGGAGGAGGCCTCGATCCCCGATGGGCTGGCCTGCGCCGTCGAGCACCGCCGCCTGCCGCCGCAGATGCTCGACGACCTCACGGTCTTCATCGGCCACGAGACCATCATCCCGAAGAACGACGACCGCGGGATGCAGCCCTGGCGCGAGAGCCTCTACGCCTTCATGCAGCGCAACGCCGAGCGCACCGGCGCCTTCTTCGGCGTGCCGACGCGGCAGGTGGTGGAGGTGGGAACCGAGATCGAGATCTAGAAGAGGCTCCGCGCGCCGGTGCCGAAGCGTCCCGCCGGGCCGCCTCATCCCCCCGCCGGATCGAGACGTCGGGCCGCGTATCGGGCCCGACCCGAGCGTCGGGCGATCACGCTTTCGCGCGTGGCGGGGGCATTTGGAACCATCATGGGCGCTTGCCGTTCGGACATCCCGACAGCGTTCGGTCACGCTTCGCGGCGTCGTCGCGAGGCCGGGCCGGGATCGCTGAGCACACAGGGAGCGTCCCGATGAGCAGCACCACGGACAAGATCAAGGGCCTCGCCAACGAGGCGGTCGGCAACGTCAAGCAGGGTGTCGGCAACGTCACCGGCAACGAGAAGCTGCAGGCCGAGGGCAAGGCGCAGGAGCTGAAGGGCGAAGCCCAGAAGACCGTCGGCGACGCCAAGGACGGCGTGAAGGGCGCGGCCCAGAAGGCCGCCGACGCCGTCAAGAAGATCTGATCCGTCCAGCGCTCGGCACCGGGGCGGCTGCGAGCCGGCCCCGGTGCCCATCCGCGAAGGCCGGCGCTGCCGGCCTTCGGATCACGATGCGAGGGACGAGATCATGAACCGGGATCGATTCGAAGGCGGCGTGCGCAACCTGCGCGGCCGCGCCAAGACCGCGATGGGTGCAGTCGGCGGGGATGCCGGACGGCAGCTCGACGGTGCCGTCGACCAGGCCGCGGGCGTTGCGCAGAACGCCTACGGCCGTGCGCGCGAGACCGCGCGGGACTGGCGTCGCGACGGCAAGCATTTCATCGACGAAGCGAGCGAGCGCGGCCGCGCCATCGCCGACGAGGCCGTGAGCCGCGGACGTCATTACCGCGGCCGGGCGGAGCACCATGGCCGCCACGTCGCGAAGCGCGCCGAGGAGAACAAGGGCGCTACCCTGGCGATCGTCGCAGCCGCCGCATTCGGCCTTGGTTGGCTCCTGCGGAGCGATCGCTGATCCATTCGGGGACGGGCGGTACGCGCCTGCAGGATGCGACGTTCAAGATCGTCGTTTCGTCGCCCGCCCGGCGCGTGCGACCGGTAAAAATGGTCTAAGGAACGGCGGACCGGGGGTGGCGATGCCCCCGAGCCCGCAGGCCCCACAGACCGAGACGAGGCGATGACCGGCTCCAGCATTCCGAACACCGTCCTGCTGACCCCGTCCCTGACGCGGCCCGCTTCGCAGTTGGTCACCATCTTCGGCGGCTCGGGCTTCCTCGGCCGGCACGTGGTTCGGGCGCTGGCCAAGCGCGGCTACCGCATCCGGGTCGCCGTCCGCCGTCCCGATCTCGCCCTGTTCCTGCAGCCGCTCGGGAAGGTCGGCCAGATCGTCGCCGTGCAGGCGAACCTGCGATACCCCGACTCGGTCGTGCGGGCGGTCGAGGGTGCGGACGTGGTGATCAACCTCGTCGGCATCCTTCAGGAAACCGGCGCCCAGAGCTTCTCGCGCCTCCAGGCCGAAGGCCCCGGCTTGATCGCGCGGGCGGCGGCCAAGGTCGGCGCCGCGATGATCCACGTGTCCGCGATCGGCGCCGATCCGAACTCCGAATCGCGCTATGCCCGCACCAAGGCCGAGGGCGAGGCCGCGGTGTTCGCCGCACGACCCGACGCCGTCGTGTTCCGGCCCTCCCTGGTCTTCGGGCCGGGCGACAGCTTCTTCAACCGCTTCGCCAGCCTCGCCCGGTTCCTGCCGGTGCTGCCGCTGGCCGGGGCCGAGTCGCGCTTCCAGCCCGTCTTCGTCGGCGACGTCGCCGAGGCGATCGCGCTGGCCGCCGACGGACGCGTGCCCGGCGGCAAGGTCTACGAGCTTGGCGGACCCGAGGTCGCGACGCTGGATCACCTCGTGCGCTACATGCTCGACACGACGATGCGCAAGCGCATGGTGGTGTCGCTGCCGCTGCCGATCGCCAAGATCCAGGCCCGTGCCATGGAGATCGCCGACACCCTGACCTTCGGGCTGCTGCCGGCCGACCTTAAGCTCACCCGCGATCAGGTCGTTCTGCTGCAGAACGACAACGTCGTCTCGGAGGCCGCCAAGGCGGAGGGCCGCAGCTTCGAGGGGCTCGGCATCCAGCCGACCGCCGCCGAGGCGGTGGTGCCGGGCTATCTCTGGCGCTTCCGAGCCGCCGGGCAGTTCGCCAAGGGCCGCGGCACCGAGGAGCAGGCCGAGATACCCGACTCGATCGCGCCGACCCCGATGGGCGAGGGCTCGCAGCACCGTCCGATGCGGGCGTCCGGTCCGGCGATCGGGGCCGACGCCGGCGGCTCGCCCGGCATGGGCCGGCGCTGGGGCAGCCGGAGCTAGGCCGCTACCGGAGCCGTCCCTGCAGGGCGGGGGCCGGCAGGCGGTGCGCCAGCCGCTTGTGGACGTGGACCATCAGCGCGATGCCGAACAGCGGCGTCAGCAGGTTGAGCACCGGGACAACCATCATCCCGGCCAGCAGGCAGCCCGCCGCGATCGTCGTGCCCGAGAACGTCCGGCGCATCGCGCCGGCTTCCGCCAGCGGCCGGTAGCGGGCCGCGGCCATCTCGAAATACTCGCGCGACAGCAGGTAGGCGTTGGCGGCGAAGAAGGCCGCCAGCCCGATCACCGGCACGAAGAAGATGATCAGCGCAGCAAGGTTCACCAGCAGGGTCAGGCCGGCGAAGCGCAGGGCGTAGAGCATCGCCGCGCCCCACGGCATCGGGCGGCCGGGCGGGTCGTCGGGGAAGTCGGTGCGCTCGACGATCTCGGCGGCTTCGTCGAGGAAGAACCCCGCCACCAGGATCGAGACCGCGGGCATCAGGTAGGCCAGCGCGACGAACAGCCCGAACCCGGCCAGGAAGTAGGCGAGGCTGTCGAGGATGGGGTAGGATTGCGAGATGTGGTGGCTCGCCTGGAACCACTGGATCAATCGCGTCAGCCCGAACCAGGCCAGCGCCAGGATGCCGAGCGTCAACCCGAGCGACTTCCACAGGATCGCACGGAGCGGCGGGGAGAAGGTCTGGCGCAGGGCCGCGAGCGCCGCCTGGATGAGCATGCCGTGATCCCGTCTCCCGCCGTCGATCGGCGCATCGCGGTTGTGGTGTCCCGATCCGTCCGCCGCAAGAGCACCGCTTGCGTCTCGTCGGCCTCGGGCCGGCGGGTTGGCCGAAACGCGCGACGGACCCGGAATGAGAACGACGAGAAGGATCGCGATCCGCGCAATGACCTCGATGCACGAGACGGCACCCCCGCATGCCCGGTTCCGGCCGAGCGTCGCGCCCAGGCTCGCCCCGCTGCCCGCGGACCCGGACGTGATCGTGGTCGGCGCGGGCGCTGCCGGGATCGCCGCCGCGCGGACGCTGATCGCCGCCGGCCTGTCCGTCGCGGTGCTCGAGGCGCGCGACCGCGTCGGTGGGCGCACGGTCGCGACGATGCTGCGCGGCCATGCGGTCGACCTCGGGGCGCACTGGCTTCACGTGGGCCCGATCAACCCCCTCGTCCAATTGGGCTTCGAGCGCGGCGAGCCCCTGCGCCGGGCAGCCCAGGAAGGCCACGTCTGGGTCGGGCGTCGCCCCGGGCGCCCGTCCGAGGTCGCGGCCTCCGCCCGGGCCTTCGACCGCGCCGACCGGGCGATGCATGCAGGCGCCGCCGCGGGCGGGCCGGACCGTGCGGCGGCGAGCGCCCTGCCCCGCGGCCTCGGCCCCTGGGGCGCCCGCGTCGCGCTGGTCCACGGTCTGGTGTCCGGACGGCCGCTGGAGGAGGTCTCACTCCAGGATTTCCCGAGCATGGAATACGGCGACAACTTCTTCGTCGCCGGCGGCTACGGCGGGTACCTCGCGCGGCTGGCGCAGGGGCTGCCGATCGCGCTCGACTGCCCCGTCGCCGGCATCGACTGGACGGGAGCCGGCGTTCGCGTCGCCACCGCGGACGGGCGGACCCTGAAGGCCCGCGCCATGATCGTGACGGTGCCGATGATGGTGCTGCGCGACAGCGTCGCCTTCTCCCCGGCCCTGCCCACGCCGATCCGTGCCGCGATCGACGGGTTCCGGGTCGGCATCTACGAGCACGCGGTGCTGCACTGGCCGTCGAGCCCGTTCCGCGGGCGGGACCGTCTCGCAAGCCTCGTCGGCGGACGCTTCAGCCCGCCGGGCCTGCTCACCCGCATCGACGGGACGCCGTTCCACTATTTCGAGCTCGACTCGGTCGGGGCCGCCGAGATCGATGCCGCCGGCACCGGCGAGGACGGTCTGCGCCGCCTTGTGCGCGCGACGTTGGCCAATCATTTCGGCGCCCGCCGCCTCCACGACCTGTCGATCCCCGCCGTGAGCGAATGGCGCCACGATCCCTGGTCGCGCGGCTCCTGGGCGTCGGTGCCGCCGGGCCACGCCGGCGCGCGCCGAACGCTGCACGCGGCGGTCGGCGAGCGGATCTGGTTCGCCGGCGAGGCGCTGTCGCGCGAGCAGTGGGGCACGACCGGGGGCGCCTATGCCGAAGGCATGCGGGCGGCCGACGCCGTGGCGGAGCGTATCCGGATGGGCACAGCCGCGTGACGGGATGAGGCGGCGGCGCCGGATCGTCTTGCGGTCGAGCCTGAAACGCGATGCATCAGGGGACGGATGATCGCGATGCGGGAAGAGGCCGTCTGATGAATTGGGTCGAGGGCATCGGCTATCTCGGGACGGCGCTGACCATCTCGGCCTCGGCGATGAGCACGATGATCCCGCTGCGGATCATCTCGCTCGTGGCGAGCGCCGCGGTCATCACCTACGGCCTGCTGATCGGCAGCATGCCGGTGGTGCTGACGGAGGCGATCCAGATCCCATTCAACGCCTGGCGGCTCTGGCAGATGGTCCGACTGGTGCGCGACGTGGAGAAGGCCGCCGACGGCGACCTCTCCCTCGACTGGCTGAAGCCCTACGGCACCGAGCGGGCCTTCGCGGCCGGGGCATCGCTGTTCGCCAAGGGCGAGGCGGCGACGACGATGTACTACGTCGAGGCCGGCTGCTTCCGCATCCCGGAATACGGGATCGAGGTGCGGACCGGCGGCATCGTCGGCGAGCTCGGCCTGCTCTCGCCGGGCAACCGGCGCACGGCCTCGCTGGTCTGCACCGAGGCCGGCCGGGCGCTGGAAGTGCCCTATTCCGCGGTCAAGCAGCTCTACTACCAGAACCCGGAATTCGGCTTCAGCTTCCTGAAGCTCACCAGCGAAAGGCTGTTCCAGAGCGCCGATGCGCGGGTCGCGGTGAGCGGCGACGTGGCCTGATCCGCGTCCGACCTGAGCGATCTTCGAGGATTCCGCGAAGCCGCCTCTAGGTGCGTCGTCCGAGAAGGCCGTGCAGGACCGCCCGCACGGCCGATTCCGGGGGCGGCGGGGCGGCCCAATCGGGGACCGGCCCCTCGTGAAGGTGCCAGTCGCGGGACTGGAACCGGTCGCCGGCTCCTCCGATCAGGCCGAGCCCGACGCGCGGACGATGCTGCCCGGTGCCGATGCGGCCGGCGGCCCAGACGCGCTGCCACCGATCGCGGACCGTCAGGTCGGCATCGCACCAGCCGAGGCGCTCGCGGCCCATCACGGCGAAGATGCGCTCGGGCGACGCCCCCGCCGGGATCCGGACCCAGGCGGAGGCCGCGTTACGGCGCTCACCATCCCCATGCCGTGTCCCAACTCTGGCTCAGAGCATGCTGGGCAGGATCCGATCCGGCGGGCGGTGGCCGTCCATGAAGGTCTTGATGTTGATGATGACCTTCTCGCCCATGTCGATCCGGCTCTCGAACGTGGCCGAGCCCATATGCGGCAGCAGCACGACCTTGCCGGACTTTGCGAGCTTGATCAGGCGCGGGCTCACCGCGGGCTCCTGCTCGAACACGTCGAGGCCGGCCGCCGAGATCTCGCCGGCCTCGATCAGGCGGGCGAGCGCGTTCTCGTCGATCACCTCGCCGCGGGCGGTGTTCACGACGATCGCCTCGGGCTTGAGCAGCTTGAGGCGGCGGGCCGAAAGCAGATGGTAGGTGGCGGGCGTGTGCGGGCAGTTCACCGACACGATGTCGACGCGCGCCAGCATCTGGTCGAGCGATTCCCAGTAGGTCGCCTCCAGCCCGGCCTCGATCGCACCCGGGACCCGGCGGCGGTTGTGGTAGTGGATCTGCAGGCCGAACGCCTTGGCGCGGCGGGCGAGCGCCTGCCCGATCCGGCCCATGCCGACGATGCCGAGGCGCTTGCCGGTGATGCGGCGCCCGAGCATCCAGGTCGGCGACCAGCCCGTGGTCCAGTCGTCGTCCGGAATGATGCGCGCGCCCTCGGGTACCCGCCGCGCGACGGCGAGGATCAGCGCCATGGTCATGTCGGCGGTGTCCTCGGTCAGGACGCCGGGCGTGTTGGTGACGGTGATGCCGCGCTCCAGCGCCCCGCCCACGTCGATGTGGTCGACGCCGTTGCCGAAATTGGCGATCAATCGCAGGTTCGGCCCGGCCTGGGCGAGGAGGCCGGCGTCGATCTTGTCGGTGACGGTCGGGACCAGCACGTCCGCCTCGCGCATCGCGGCGGCGATCCGATCGGACGAGAGCGGGGCGTCGTCGTGGTTCAGCCGCGCATCGAACAGCTCGCGCATCCGCGTCTCGACCGCGTCCGGCAGGCGTCGCGTCACGACGACGAGCGGCTTGCGCTTCAACGACATCTTCTCTCCCATCACCGGTTCGGGCAGGCCCGACACGAACGCCTCGCGCGGCGTCGACGCATCGTGGACCGGTCCCGTTCCCGGTTTCAAGCTCCGTTAACCGAGCTCCGCCAGACAGGAGCGGACGGCTTCCGGCCTCTCTACCAGAGGCCGGCCGGAACACAATCCGAAGTGCCGCGGCGGCACCAGCCCGCGGCGCGGGCGTTCTGTCGCCGATGCGCGAAGATCAGGAGATGGACGATGCGGCTGGCTCGGCTCTTCTTCGTTGGCGCCGCCCTCCTGGCGTCGCCCACCCTCACCCTGCCGGCTTCGATCGGGACGGCATCGGCCGCAGCGAGCGGCGGTCCCGAATCCGGAATCGGGCCCGTCACCAAGTTGCCGCTGCCGCGCTATGCCAGCCTGAAGACCGATCGCGTCAACCTGCGCGAGGGGCCCTCGAAGGATCACCGCACCCTGTGGGTGTTCCAGCGCGCCGGCATGCCGGTCGAGATCGTCGCCGAGTTCGAGACCTGGCGCCGCATCCGCGATTCGGAGGGGACCGAGGGTTGGGTCCTGCACTCGCTGCTCTCCGGCCGCCGGACCGCGATCGTCACCGCGTCCAAGGGCGCCGACAAGGCCGCGATCCCGCTGCGCGCGCGTGCCGACGACGGTGCCGAGGACGAGGCCCGCCTGGAGGCGGGCGTGATCGGCAGCGTGAAGACCTGCACCGGATCGTGGTGCCGCCTCGTCGTCGCCCTGCCCTCGAAGCACGACGTCGACGGCTACATCCACCAGGACCGCCTCTGGGGCGTCTACCCGAACGAGAAGGTCGACTAGAAAAAAAGGGCCCGGTTCGCACCGGGCCCTTTTCTTGAGTCTGGAAGGTTCGGCGGCTGCTCAGCTCTGGCGGCGCGTGCCGGGCCGGCGGCGCAGGCGGACGATCACCTCGACGCCAGCGATCTCCATGCCTTCGGGCGCATCGGGCAGCGATTCGACGGTGATGCCGCAATCGGGCATGTCCAGCACCTGCCCCTCGTCCTCGAGGAAGAAGTGGTGGTGCTCCGACGGGTTGGTGTCAAAGTAGGCCTTCGACCCGTCGAGGGCGAGCTGGCGCAGCAGGCCGGCCTCGGTGAACTGGTGAAGGGTGTTGTAAACCGTCGCCAGCGACACCGGCACCTTGGCGCGCATCGCCTCGTCGTAGAGCATTTCCGCCGTCAGGTGGCGGTCGCCGCGCCCGAACAGCAACCAGCCGAGCGACAGGCGCTGGCGCGTCGGGCGCAGGCCGGCGCGCCGCAGGCGGTCGCGCAGGTCCGAGAGCGGACAGCCACGGCGGGCGGCACCCGATGCATCCCCCGAGAGGGCCGGGATCCGGGCGTTGAGCGCGGCCTGTAGGGACAGCAGTTCGGACATCGGAGGGACTGAACGCTCGCGAGGGATGAAGAATTTCGCTTCCGTGTATATGGGAACGGTCGCCGGCTCGCAACACGCCGCGGTCGGCCCTCCCCCGCTCCGCGTGACGGCTGCATCGTTCGCGCCAGCTTGGAACCGGCTCCGCGCCTATGCTAACGAGGCCGCCGAGTGCGCGGTTCGCCCCGTGTACGGCACGCGTGCCGGCGCCGAAGCCGGCCCGGGCCCGCCGACCGAAGCTCGCGACACGAGGACCGACCCGCCTTCATGACGTCCGACACCGAACAGACCGCCCCCCGCGCCTCGCAGTATTCCTACGAGGACCTGCTCGCCTGCGGGCGCGGCGAACTCTTTGGCGCGGGCAACGCCCAGCTGCCGCTGCCGCCGATGCTGATGTTCGACCGCATCACCGAGATCGGTGCCGAGGGCGGCGCCCACGGCAAGGGCTTGGTGCGCGCCGAGTTCGACATCCGGCCCGACCTCTGGTTCTTCTCCTGCCACTTCAAGGGCGACCCGGTGATGCCGGGCTGCCTCGGGCTCGACGCCCTCTGGCAGCTTGTCGGCTTCCATCTCGGCTGGCTCGGTTCGCCCGGCCGCGGCCGGGCGCTCGGCGTCGGCGAGGTCAAGTTCACGGACCAGGTCCTGCCGACGGTCAAGCGGGTGGTCTACGGCGTCGACCTGCGTCGGGTCCGGACCGGCAAGCTCGTCCTCGGCATCGCCGACGGATGGCTGGAAGCCGACGGCAAGCGGATCTACGAGGCCAAGGACCTGCGCGTCGCGTTGTTCCAGAGCTGAGCGGCGGACCTGATTCCGACGCGTCTCGCGCAACGAGGCGCGTCCTCGCCGGTTGGAAACAGGCCGGCGGCATCCTAGCTGACGAGGAAGCGTGACGCTCGCCCCATCCGGGGGGCGTCGCCGTGGAGACGAGTTCTTTCATGCGCCGTGTCGTCGTCACCGGGATGGGCATCGTCTCATCCATCGGAAACAACACCCAGGAAGTGCTCGCCTCGCTCCGCGAAGGGCGGTCCGGGATCACGCGCGATGGGTCCCACGCCGAGCACGGCTTCCGCAGCCAGGTCTCCGGCCGGCCCGACCTCGACCCTGAGGGCATCGTCGACCGCCGCGCCATGCGCTTCCACGGCGGCGGCAGCGCGTGGAACCACGTCGCGATGGATCAGGCGATCCGCGATTCGGGTCTCGAAGCCGGCGACGTCTCGAACGAGCGTACCGGCATCATCATGGGCTCGGGCGGCCCCTCGACCCGCGTGATCGTCGAATCGGCGGCGATCGCCCGCGAGAAGGGCCCCAAGCGGGTCGGCCCGTTCGCGGTGCCGAAGGCGATGTCCTCGACCGCGTCGGCGACGCTGGCGACCTGGTTCAAGATCAAGGGCGTCAACTACTCGATCGCCTCCGCCTGCGCGACGTCGAACCATTGCATCGGCAACGCCGCCGAGATCATCCAGGGCGGCCGCCAGGACATCATCTTCGCCGGCGGCTGCGAGGATCTCGACTGGACGCTCTCCGTCCTGTTCGACGCGATGGGCGCGATGTCCTCGAAGTTCAACGCGACGCCCGAGCGGGCCTCGCGCGCCTACGACGCGAACCGCGACGGCTTCGTCATCGCGGGCGGCGCCGGCGTGCTCGTGCTCGAGGAATACGAGCACGCCAAGGCGCGCGGCGCGCGGATCTACGGCGAGATCGCCGGCTACGGCGCGACCTCGGACGGGTACGACATGGTGGCGCCGTCCGGCGAGGGCGCGGTGCGCTGCATGCGCCAGGCGATGGAAGGCTTGAAGGGCGCACGGATCGACTACATCAACCCGCACGCCACCTCGACGCCGGTGGGCGACGAGAAGGAGATCGAGGCGATCCGCGAGGTCTTCGGCCGCGGCGAGGCCTGCCCGCCGATCGCGGCGACGAAGTCCCTCACCGGCCACTCGCTCGGCGCCACCGGCGTCCAGGAAGCGATCTACGCCCTGCTGATGATGAACAACGGATTCATCAGCGCGAGCGCGCACATCGACGAGCTCGATCCCGCCTTCGCCGACATGCCGATCCTGCGCGAGCGCCGGGACGGGGCCAAGCTCGGGCACGTGCTGTCGAACTCGTTCGGCTTCGGCGGCACCAACGCGACCCTGGTGCTGAAGAACGTCGACGCCTGACGCGTCGAGCAAGACCTACGATCCTCCCCCGGCGGCGGCCGACACGGCATTCGGGAACGATCCGCGGCGAAAGGGATCGTTAACCACCGGAACCCATGCTTCCGGTTCCGGTTTCGTCGGAAAGCCATGCCTGGGAGCGGCGCGCGCATGACCTTCGTCCTGATCGGATTCGTGCTGGCTGCGGTGATCGTCGGCTCGGCCGGCATCTACGCCAAGCAGGCGCTGATCGACGACGCCAAGGCCCAGACGCGCGGCTACTTCTAGCGCGAACGCCCCCTTCGGCCGTCATCGAGCCCCACCGGATGGCAGGGCTTTCGTTTTTTCCTCGCTGCCGATTGGACAGCGCCGTCCCCCGCGCCTAAGCGTCGGTCCCTGTCTACTGCGCTCGGAGAGGCGCATCGCTCGGGAGTGACGGATCGGATGACGGGTTTGATGGCGGGCAAGCGCGGCCTGATCATGGGCGTGGCCAACGACCACTCGATCGGCTGGGGCATCGCCAGAACCCTGCATCAGCACGGTGCGAAGCTTGCCTTCACCTATCAGGGCGATGCCCTCGGCAAGCGCGTCACGCCGCTCGCCGCCCGGCTCGATTCCGATATCGTCCTGCCCTGCGACGTGGAAGACCTTGCCTCCGTGGACGCGACCTTCGCGGCCCTGGATGAGCGCTTCGACGGCACCCTCGATTTCGTCGTCCACGCCATCGGCTTTTCCGACAAGGCGCAGCTCAAGGGTCGCTACGTCGACGTGACCACCCGCGAGAACTTCTCGCGGACCATGACGATCTCGTGCTTCTCGTTCACCGAGATCGCGCAGCGGGCGGCCAAGCGCATGCGCGAGGGCGGCTCGCTCCTGACGCTGACCTACGGCGGCTCCACCCGCGTGATGCCGAATTACAACGTGATGGGCGTGGCCAAGGCCGCGCTCGAGGCGTCCGTGCGTTACCTCGCCACCGATCTCGGCCCGGACGGCATCCGAGTGAACGCCCTGTCGGCCGGGCCGATGCGGACGCTGGCCGGCGCCGGCATCGCCGACGCGCGGCTGATGTTCAACCACCAGCGGGCACATGCGCCGCTGCGGCGCACCGTGACGCTCGACGATGTCGGCGGCTCGGCGCTCTACCTGCTGTCCGACCTCTCCGGCGGCGTCACCGGCGAGATCCACTTCGTCGATTCCGGCTATAACATCATCTCGATGCCGCGGCCCGACGTGCTGCAGGCGCAGGACGAGGCCGGCGTCGTCGGCGACGCCTGAGACGCCTTCGTCAGCGTGTCACGGCGATCAGGCCGATCACCAGGCTCGCCAGCAGCAGGATCAGGTGGATTCCGACGCCGTCGGCGAGCCACGCGCTCATTCCGGGATACGGCCCGGGGGCAGCAACCCGGGCTCGCGCACGGGGCGGCGGACCGCGCGGCGCTCGCGCCGCTCGATGACCGCCCGCGGCGGCGGGGCGGACGGGTAGTTCGACGCGAACGGATTCGACGGGACGCCCGATCCGGTGAGCCCCAGCGTGCTTCCGGCGTAGCCCGTGCCCTGCGCCAGGGCCGGAAGCGAACCGGCCGCGAGGATCGCAGCGGCGAGCGTTGTGCGGTAGGGCATCGACATCCTTCGTCCTGTGGCTCTCGTCAGATAGGGCTGCGGCGGCGCGGGCGGGAACGGAAAACGTCATGGAACCGCATCGGATCGAGCGCGACAGCACGACCTACGACGTCACCTTCGAGCGTGCGCCCGAAGGCTGGGTCGCCCGCATCCGCCGGACGAGCGACGGCGCGGTGCACGTCGTCGCCTTCGCCGACGGCGTGGGCTACGCGGCGGACGACCCACGCGGCTCGCTGATCGCAGGTTGCGCGGCGGCGATCGAACGGCTGCCGTGGGGCGTCCCGACCAGGCACTGATCGCCCGGCCGGCGGAACCTGCGCGTCGCCCCCGTGTTCGCGCTGGACAGATCCTGTTCTCAAGACCGGAGTTTTCGATGTCCGAAGTCACCTATCACGTCGTCGAGCACGATGGCGGATACGCCTACAAGGTCGGCGACGTCTTCTCGGAGACCTTTCCGAGCCGCGACGAGGCCCTCCAGGCGGCACAGGCCGCTGCGGCCGAGCAGCAGGTGCCGGGCTCGACCGAGGGCATCCGCTATCAGGACGGTGCCGGCGCGTGGCACGACGAGACCGCGCGCGGCGACGACCGCCCGACCGCGAAGGTCGCGGACTGATCGAGACCCGTCCCGCGTCGAACGATGGCACGCAAGGCGGCCTCGGTGCCGCGGAAGCCGAAGACCGAACCCGAACCGGACGTCGTGCCGGTTCTGGCGAAGCTGCCGAAGGGTGCACGCCGCACGACGCCGTCCCGTGAGACGCTCGCCGCCCTCGCCCCCGATCGGCTCATCGGCCTGATCCTCGCCGAGACCGCCCGCAACGCCGCGTTCAAGAAGCTCGTGAGTGCGGCGCTCGCCTCCCTGCAGGGGCCGGAAGCGGTGGCGGCGATCGTCGACCGGCGGCTGACCGCCCTGGAGGGCGCCCGCGGCTTCATCGACTGGCAGAAGCGCCGGGCGTTCACCACGGATATCGGCGCGATGGTCACGGTGATCCTCACCGAGCTCGCGCCGCTCGATCGCATGGCGGCTCTCGAACGCCTGGTGCGCTTCCTCGGCGGCGCCGACGCGGTGCTCAACCGCGTGGACGACGGTTCGGGCGCGATCCAGGCGATCTACGAGCGCGCTTCGGATGCCGTGGTCGAGATTGCCGCAGAGCTCGAGCCGGACGAGGCCGGGCGGTTCGCGCTGACGCTGATCCCGCGCTTCGTCGCCGACCCCTACGGGCCGTTCGGCGTGCTGATCCGCGATCTGGTCCCGCGCCTCCCCGCTGCTGCCCTCGCCTCGCTCGATGCGAAGCTCGCCGAGGCGGCGGACACGAAGCATCGGGCCGCGGATGCACCGAACGGGCCCGCGGCCTCGCGAGCCGATCTCCGCCACGGGAACATCCTGCGCGTCCGTCAGGACATCGCCGACCGGCGCGGCGACGTCGCGGCCTACATCGCGCTCGAGCAAGCGATCATGCCCGGCCGTCCCGACGGGACCGAGATCGCAGGGCGCCTGCTCGCGGCCGGGCGGGCCGCCGAGGCGCTGGATTGGATCCGCCGCCCGAAATCATCGCGGAGCGGCGTGATCACCCGCGCGATGCTCGCGACCGGAGATGCGGCGCTCGACGGCCCGGACCGCGAGCGGATCGGGCTGGAGATCCGCATCCTCGATGCGCTCGACCGACGCGAGGAGGCTCAGGCTCTGCGCTGGCAGGGGTTCGAAGCGACGCTCGACGCCGACATGCTCCGCGCACACATCGCCAAGCTTCCGGATTTCGAGGACGAGGAGGTGCTGGAGCGCGCCCTCGACCACGTCGCCCGGCACGACGATGCCCATCGCGCGCTGGCCTTCCTGGTGGCGTGGCCGAGCCTCGACCGCGCGGCGCGCCTCGTCTTCGATCGCCGCGCGGAGTGGCGGAGCGAGGCCTATCGCCTGCTCGGTCTGGCGGCGGAGGCGCTGGAGCCCGATCATCCGGCCGCGGCGACGCTGCTGCTGCGCCGGATGATCGACGACATCCTCCGGGATGGACGCAGCAGCGCCTACCCCTATGCCGCCCGCCACCTCGCGGCCCTCGACGGGATGGCGCCGCGCCTGACGCCGGGATCGATCGATCCGTCACCCGAGGCCTACCGCACCGGCTTGCGGACGGCGCATGGACGCAAGCACGGGTTCTGGTCGCTCGTGCCGGCGTGAGGCCGAATCACACCGTCTCGATCGCGTCGACGCGGTCCGTATAGAAGGCGAGATGCCCGGCGATCTCGGCGACCGCCGGAAACGGCGCCTCGTAGCTCCAGACCGCGTCGGGGCGCGATGCGTCGCCGACCGCGAGGCTGAAGTAGCTCGCATCGCCCTTGTACGGGCAGTGGCTGGTCCGCGCCGACTTCTTGAAACGCGAGAGGTCGGCATCGCTGCGCGGAATGTAGAGCACCGGAGGGTACGACGCTTCCTTGAGGGAAAGCACCCGCTCGCTCTCGGCGACGGCGACGCCGTCCAGCATCACCCGGACGCGGCCCGGATGCGGCGTGATGGTGATCGGATGGTCGGGGCCGGGTTGCTTCATCGCGGAATCCTCTCGGTCGGGTTCAACTCGATGGTGCCGAGGGCGTCGGCGAGCCGTGCCTTCGCGCTGCCGGGCTTCAGCGGGACCTGCTGACTCGCATGCGGCGCCCAGCCGGTGAGCCACAGGATCTCGAAGCTGGCGTGAAGCCGCCCGTCCGCGTCGGCGAAGCGCGACGCGTAGATGTCCGCCATCCGCATCAGCGTCGCCCGCCGCAGGGGCGTGCGGCGGCGCTCGACCAGCGCGTTGGTCAGGCCCATGGCGCGCAGGTCCTGCATCAGGGAAAACGGGTCTGCGTAGCGCACCGTCACGGTCTCGGTGTCGGCGACCGGCAGGGCGAAGCCGGCGCGCTGCAACAGGGCGCCGGCCTCGCGCACCTCGGCGAACGGCGCGACCCGCGGGCTAACGCCGCCCTCGACCTCGCTTTCGGCTTGGGCGAAGCTCGCCCGCAGCTCGTTCAGGGTGGCGCCGCCGAGCAGGCAGCCGAGGAACAGCCCGTCGGGGCGAAGCGAACGGCGGAGCTGCACCAGCGTCCCGGGAAGATCGTTGACGCCCTGGAGCGCCAGCAGCGACACGGCGAGGTCGAAACCCTCGGGCGCGGCCGGCAGCGCCTCGGGGTCGGCGACCGCCTGCCGGACGCCGGGCACGGCCCGGTCCAGGATCGGCGCGAGGCGCAGGACCGTTGCGTCGGGGTAACGCGCCGACAGGACGCGCGCGGCCGCCGCGGTCGGCGTCGCGAGATCGAGGCTTCGGGTGAAGTCGCGCAGCACCGCGCCGAGGCGATCGTCGAGATCCTCCGCGACACGGGCGATCAGGAAATCGGCAAAGCCCGCACGCTGCGCCCGCGCCAGGCGTCGGCGGGCGAGGACGGTGTCGAACAGGGGCGAAGGCGCTGTCATCTGCCCCATCACATGGCGCTCGGATCGCTGTCTTGCCAGCGGCGCGACCGACGGGTGGCGAGGGCCGGACGACGATCACACTTCTGAGAGGGTGGAACGAGACCGGGGCGTCGCCGTTCCTGGTCAGTTCCATCGGCCGCTCGGCCGCGTACCGGAGTCCCATCCCATGATCCGCTTCCTGTCCGGGGCCGCGCTGGCCCTCTCGATCGTCGCTTTCGGCTCGGCCGCCGATGCCAAGGGTTGCATCAAGGGCGCCATCGTCGGCGGGATCGCCGGGCACTATGCCGGCCATCATGGGCTCGTCGGCGCCGCGGCCGGCTGCGCCATCGGCCGCCATCGCGCGAATGCCGAGGCCCGCCGCAACGACCAGACCGCGCCGACGACGCGCTGAGGCGCGCTCCCGATCGCGTCGGCGCGGCGGACGGATCGGGCCGTGCAGGCGCCTGAGACGTCGAGCATCGAGATCGGCCGTGCGTCGCAGGGCGCGCGGCCTTTCGCCGTTCTGAGTCGCGCTGTCCGCGCCCTGGTTGGTCTCGTCTACCCGCCGTCCTGCGCCGGCTGCGGCGCGGCGACCGCCGATCCCGGCGCGCTCTGCCCGTCCTGCTGGGCCGGCCTGCGCTTCATCGAGGAGCCGTGCTGCGCGCGGTACGGCACCCCGTTCGCCGTCGATCTCGGAATCGGTCCCCTGCTGTCGCCGCGGGCGATCAGCGAGCCGCCGGTCTTCGCGCGGGCCCGCGCCGTGGCGCTCTACGACGACACCGCCCGCAGCCTCGTCCATCGCCTGAAGTACCAGGACCGCCTCGACCTCGCCAAGGCGATGGCCGCGATGATGGCGGCGTCCGGCGCGGCGCTGATCGCGGAGGCCGACTGCGTCGTGCCGGTGCCGCTGCATCGCTGGCGCCTGTGGCGGCGGCGGTTCAACCAGGCGGCGCTGCTGGCGCGGCCGGTCGCCCGGGCCGGCAGCCTGCCGTTCCTGCCGCGGGCCCTGGCGCGGGTGAAAGCGACGCGCTCGCAGGTCGGGCTGACTCGCGCCGGGCGTGCCGAGAACCTTCAGGGCGCCTTCCGGGTGCCGGCGGCGCATCGGGCCGGCATCCAGGGACGGCGCGTCCTCCTCGTCGACGACGTCACCACCACCGGCGCGACCGCCAACGCCGCCGCCCGCGCCCTGCTGCGCGGCGGGGCCGCCTCGGTCGACCTGCTCACCTTCGCCCTGGTGGCCGACCCGATCGGTTAAGCGGGGGCGCGATCGTTCTCACGCGGGCGACGGGTTTCGCGACTGAAGCGCCGCGATCGTCAGGTCGAACGCCTCGGCGATGCTCTCGTGCCAGAGCGAGAACGGGGTGGGCCGTTCGAGGTGCACGGCGGCCTCGGCCTCCGTCCCGCTGGCCTGCAAGTCGGCGCCGTGCCGGATCGCGAGGCGGCGCATCGGTCCGTTCATGGCCAAGCACCGCACGTGCAAATCGCCGACGCCACGATTGCGCGCCGCTTCCGTGATCCGCGCGAACAGCGCCCCGCCGATGCCGCGACGCCGGTAGGCGCGCTCCACCGCGAAGGCCGCCTCGGCCTGCCTGCCGAGGTCGAGCGGCGTCGCACCCGGGCCGGACGGTCGCAGCTCCGCGACCCCGCGCAGGGTGCCGGACACGAAGGCACCGAAGATCAATCCGTCGGCCGTGACGGCGCGCTCGGCATAGGCACGGATCCCGGCCTCGCCGACGCTTCCCATGAACCGGTTCGCGCGGGTTTCGGGGTCCAGGCGCAGGAAGTAGGCGAGGATCTGCGCGCGGTCGCTCGCGCGCAGGCGTCGGATCGTGTGTCCCGCCGGTTTCGGCTCGGGCAATGCCATGTGCAGGTCTCCGGTATCGGCGCGCTGGGTGCGCGCATCCGGGCGTGCCCTCCCTCGAGGCAGGCAGGGTCTCGCACCGCCAAGCCGATTGTGCAATGCAACAATTCGTCGTCGCATCGCGTCGCCAGGGCTGACATGCATGCAGGGGATGGAACCACTTCTGTTGCATCGCGGTGCGACGCGGGGTTGATCGACCCGCCCGCGCGCGGCAGACGGTTGGGACGGGTCCCGCGTTGCAGCACCGCGCGGATGCCGAGCAGGATCCCGTGGTCGTGAGCCGGAAGCCGTGAGCCCAACCTCGCCGAGCCATGCGCCCTCCGCCGATGCGCGCAGCGGTGCGCTTTCTCCCGGCCCCGTCCACGATCGCTACGAGGCGCTGATCGCCTCCGGCGCGATCGAGCGCGACCCGGCCCAGGCGCGGCTGGTGCGCGCCCTCGACCGCCTGGTCCTCGACCTCGAGCGGAGGCGTCGCGCCAAGAAGGGCAGCGCGCTCGGCTGGCTGTTCTCGCGGAAGGACAGCGTCGGGCCGCCGAAGGGCCTCTACATCTGGGGCTCGGTCGGGCGCGGCAAGACCATGCTCATGGACCTGTTCCACGAGGCCGCCCCCGGGCCGAAGCGCCGCGTCCACTTCCACGGCTTCCTCGCCGACGCGCACGAGCGCATCCACGCCTACCGCCAGGCGCTGAAGCGCGGCGAGGTGAAGGGCGACGACCCGATCGGCCCCGTCGCCGACGCGCTCGCCGACGAGGCGACGCTGCTGTGCTTCGACGAGTTCACGGTCACCGACATCGCCGACGCGATGATCCTCGGCCGGCTGTTCGGCGCGCTGTTCAGGCGCGGCGTGACGGTGGTCGCGACCTCGAACGTCGAGCCGGACCGCCTCTACGAGGGCGGCCTCAACCGCGCGCTGTTCCTGCCCTTCGTCGAGGAGCTGAAGGACCGGGTCGAGGTGCAGCGCCTGGATTCGCGCACGGATTTCCGCCTGGAGAAGCTCGGCGGCGCACCGGTCTACCGTGTGCCCGCGGACGCGGAGGCCCGGGCCGCGATCGATGCCGCGTTCAAGGGGCTGACCGGGAAGGCCAAGGGCCGGTCGGCGACGATCACCGTGCACGGCCGCGCCGTGCCGGTGCCGCAGGAGGCGGCCGGCGTCGCCCGGTTCTCCTTCGCCGACCTCTGCGCCCAGCCGCTCGGCGCCTCCGACTACATGGCGATCGCCCGGGCCTTCCACACGGTGATCGTCGAGGACATCCCGGTGATGGGCGAGCAGAACCGCAACGAGTGCAAGCGCTTCATCACCCTGATCGACACCCTGTACGACCGCCACGTGAAGCTCGTCGCCTCGGCCGCGGCGGAAGCGCAGGACCTCTACACGGTCCGCGAGGGCCGCGAGGCCTTCGAGTTCGACCGCATCGTGTCCCGCCTGATCGAGATGCGATCGACCGAATACCTCGCCCTGCCGCATGGACGGGCGGATTCGGAAGCCTCCGGCGCCACGACCGGCCTCGTCGAGACCTGATGCGGCTTCGCGGCCGCCCGAGCTTCGACGGGTAAGGCTTCGACAACCGCCCCGTCCCGTCTATGTCTGCGCAGGTCGCCTCGGCACGTCGCTGGGCCGATCCGAGGCGCCCGAGATGATCACCGATACGAAACACCCGCTCGCCGCGGGTGGTGCTGCGATGCGGGGCGGGTTCGGGATGGTCGTCGCGTGGTGAGCCCCCGATCGATCTCGTTCCTGCGTCGGTCGAACTGGCGCAGCGCACGGCCCTTCGCCGGGCTGCTCGGCTCGCCGGTCGCCTTCGGCCTCCTGATCGTCGCCCTGGTGGCAGGTGGCTGGAACTACGTCGGCGGCGAGGCGAGCCGCGCGGCGGTCGCGGCCGGAAACACCCGGATCTCGGGGCTCGAGCGGCTGCTCTCGGCGGTGAAGGACCTCGAGACCGGCGAGCGCGGCTACGTCCTCGTCGGCGGCGACGTCTACCTCGAGCCCTACCAGAAGGCGCTCGGCGCGATCGACACCGGTCTCACCGGGCTCGGCAGCCTCGCCCAGGTGCCGCTGCGCCAGGGCGGGACGTCCCTTGCCGCTCTCATCGCGGACAAGCGCGACTTCGCGGCCCGGGTCGTCGCCGCGCGGCGGGACGTGAGCTTCGATGCGGCGACCGAGATCGTCCGCACCGGCGTCGGCAAGCAGCAGATGGACGCGATCCGCGCCGAGACCGCAGGATTGCAGGCCTCGATCGCCCGGCGGATGGAGGCCGATCGCAGCCGCGACGCCGCGCGTTCCCTGCTGCTGTCGATCCTCACGGCGGTCTGCGCGGTCGTGGCGATCGTGCTCCTCGCCCGCCTCGCCCTCGTCCGCCGCCGGGAGGCGATGCGGATGTCGGGCCTGCTCGACGGGGTGCTCGCCAATGCCCCCGTCGGCCTCGGCTTCCTCGACCGCGATCTCAAGATCCGCCACATGAACCGGGCGCTGGCGGTGATGAGCGAGCGCGGCTTCGGCGCCGATCTCGGCGCCCCGATCTGGGCGATGCTGCCGACCCTCGCCGACGCCCTGGGTCCGAAGCTCGCCGCGGCCCTCCACGAAGGGCTGGTGACGCCCGACGTGCCGGTCGCCGTCCCGACGCCCTCGGCCCCCGGCGGCGTGCGCCGCTTCTCGATGAGCTTCTATCCCCTCCGCGGCACCTCCTCTGAGGTCGAGCCGGCGATCGAGGGCGTCGGCATCGTCGTTCTCGACGAGACCCTGCGCTGGATGGTCGAGGAGCGCATGCGCCGCAGCGAGGAGCGCTTCCGCTCGCTGATCGAGGCGAGCGCGTCAATCGTCTGGACCGCGACGGCCGAGGGTACCTTGCACCCGCGGCAGGCCTCCTGGACGCGCTTCACCGGCCAGGACGACGCGGCCTATGGCGGGGAGGGCTTCCTCGACGCGATCCACGTGGACGACCGGGCGCATACGGCCGAGGCCTGGACCGTGGCGGTCTCGACGCTGCAGCCCTACGAGACCGAGCACCGCCTGCGCCGGGCCGACGGCGAGTACCGCCACATGGCGGTGCGCGCCGTGCCGATCCTCGCCGAGGACGGGCGCCTGCGGGAATGGGTCGGCACGCATACCGACATCACCGAGCGCAAGGCGGCCGAGGCCGCCGTCGAGGCGGCTCGTCAGGCGGCGGAGGACGCCAGCCGCGCCAAGAGCCAGTTCCTGGCTAACATGAGCCACGAGCTGCGCACGCCGCTGTCTGCGGTGATCGGCTATTCCGAGATGCTGCAGGAGGAGCTGGAAGACCTCGGCGAGCCCTCGCTGATCGCCGACATGAAGAAGATCGAGTCGAACGCCCGCCACCTTCTCGGGCTGATCAACGACGTCCTCGACCTGTCGAAGATCGAGGCCGAGCGCGTGGAGATCTACGCCGAGGACTTCTCCGTCGCCGAGGTCGTGGCCGAGGTCGCCGCCACGGTCGAGGGTCTGATCGCCAAGAAGGAGAACGCTCTCGACCTGACGATCGCCGAGGACGTCGGCACGGCGCATACCGACGTGACCAAGCTGCGCCAGTGCCTGATCAACCTTCTGAGCAACGCGGCGAAGTTCACCGAGAATGGCCGCATCGGCCTTACCGTGACGCGCGATGCGGAGGCCAGGCTCTGCTTCGCGGTCAGCGATACGGGGATCGGCATGACCGACGAGCAGGTCGGGCGGCTGTTCGAGCGCTTCACCCAGGCCGACGCCTCCACGACCCGGCGCTTCGGCGGCACCGGGCTCGGCCTCTCGATCACCCGCGCCTTCGCCGAGCTGCTGGGCGGCACCGTCGAGGTCGCGAGCCGCGAAGGCGCAGGCAGCACCTTCACGCTGATCCTGCCGGCGCAGTTCTCCGGCCCCGACGCCGGAGCGGCACACGGGGAGGATACGGCGGTGGGAAACCGCATCCTCGTCATCGACGACGATGCGGCGACGCGCGACCTGCTCGCGCGCTTCCTCGAGAAGGAGGGCTTCGTGGTCTCCACGGCGGAGGACGGACGCCAGGGCCTGGAACGGGCCAGGGCCCTGCGCCCCCGCGCGATCCTCCTCGACGTGACCATGCCGCGGATGGACGGCTGGTCGGTGCTGCGCGCGCTCCGGGCCGACCCTGAACTCGGCGCGACGCCGATCATCATGGTGACGGTGCTCGACGAGCAGAACCTCGCCTTCTCGCTCGGCGCCACCGACTACCTGCACAAGCCGATCGAGTGGGGGCACCTCAAGGCCGTCACCGACCGGTTCCGCCCCGGCAATGCCGAGGGACCGATCCTCGTCGTCGAGGACGATCCCGACGCCCGCGAGCGCGTGACGACCTTCCTGGAACGCGAGGGCTTTCCGGTGCGCTCGGCCGAGCACGGCAAAATCGCGCTGGAGGAGGTGGCGCGGGAGAAGCCCGCCCTCGTTCTCCTGGACCTGATGATGCCGGAGATGGACGGCTTCGGCTTCCTGCGCGCCCTGCGGACGCGGGCGGAGTGGCGCGACATCCCCGTGGTGGTGCTCACCGCCAAGGACATCACGGCCGAGGACCGACGCCGGCTCGCCGGGCAGGCGGACCGGGTGATCAGCAAGGGCTCGGTCAGCCTGTCGGACCTGGCTCAGGAGGTGCGGGGTCTGGTGGGGATTCCGGCGCAGGATTGAGAAGGGCGCAGCTGCCCGAAACGATCGCGCGAGCGATCACGGTGGCCATGCCCTCCCCGTCATCCCGGGGCGCCGAAGGCGAACCCGGGCTCCGGAACCGCAGGTCGTGCTCCAGCTTGCGCCCTCGGCGGTTCTGGATCCCGGGCTCCGCTGCGCCGAGCCGGGACGACGACGGTGGTTCTCGGCGGGTCCCGGAAGACCCTACTTCTCGACGAAGGCCTTCTCGATCACGTAGTGACCGGCCTCGCCGTGGTTGCCCTCCTCGTAGCCGCCGTTGGTCAGCAGCTCGCGGGTGTCGCGGATCATGTCGGGGCTGCCGCAGAGCATGAAGCGGTCGTTCTCGACCGACATGTTCGGCAGGCCGATATCCTCGAACAGCTTGCCCGAAGTCATCAGGTCGGTGATGCGGCCGCGGTTGCGGAACGGCTCGCGGGTCACGGTCGGGTAGTAGATCAGCTGCGCGCTGATCATTTCGCCGAGGAACTCGTGCTTCGGCAGGCTCTCGGTGATGGTCTCGCCGTAGGCGAGCTCCTGCACCTGCCGGCAGCCGTGGACGAGCACGACCTTCTCGAAGCGCTCGTAGGTCTCCGGGTCCTTGATGATCGACATGAAGGGCGCGAGCCCGGTGCCGGTGCCGAGGAGGTAGAGGTTCTTGCCCGGAAGCAGGTTGTCGAGCACCAGCGTGCCGGTGGGCTTCTTGCCGACGATGATCGGGTCGCCGACCTTGAGGTGCTGCAGCTTCGAGGTGAGCGGGCCGGCCTCGACCTTGATCGAGAAGAATTCCAGCTCCTCCTCGTAGTTGGCCGAGACGACGCTGTAGGCGCGCAGCAGCGGCCGGCCTTCGACCTCGATGCCGATCATCGTAAACTCGCCGTTCCGGAAGCGGAAGGCCGGATCGCGGGTCGTGCGGAAGGAGAAGAGCGTGTCGGTCCAGTGGTGGACCGACAGAACGCGCTCCTCGTAGAACTTGCTCATCGACTGAGGTGTCCCGAATCCCGATGGGTTTGGCGGTCTTTTCGCAGGTGCGGAACGCAGGTCAAGACGCGCCGACGACACACAGCCATGCAACCGCAACTGATTGGAATCGCTCTTAATACCCGCGGCGATCCGACCTAGAGCGGCTTCAGCCCGGCCTCGATCTCGGCGCGCCGCGGCTCGAGGAACGGCGGCAGGGCGAGGCCCTGACCGAGCCGGTCGAGCGGCTCGTCCGCGGTGAAGCCGGGGCCGTCGGTGGCGATCTCGAACAGGATGCCGTTCGGCTCGCGGAAATACAGGCTGCGGAAGTAGTAGCGGTCGACCGGACCGCTCGACGGCATCCGCCGCACCTTGAGCCGGTCGGCCCAGGCTGCGTAATCCGCATCGGGGATTCGGAAGGCGACGTGGTGCACCGCGCCGGCGCCCTGGCGGGCGGGGGCGGAGGCGTCGCCGACGAGCTGCACCTCGGCGGCCGACCCGCCCTCCCCCATGGCGAAGACGTGGACCGTTCCCTCAGGCGCCTCGAAGCTGCGATCATGCCGCATCCCGAGGACGTCCACGAGCACCGAGCCGGTCCGCTCCGGCTGAGCGACGGCGAGGCGGATCGGGCCGAGCCCGCGGATCTGATGCTCGGGCATCACCGGGCTGCCGGCCCAGGGGTGCGCATCGCCCGCGCCGCCGTCGTCGACGAGGCTCAGGCGCTGGCCTTCCGGATCCTCGAAATCCAGGGTCAGGCGTTCGTCGCGCTCGACCGGCTCGGAGTGGGCCACGCCCTCCCGCGCGAGGCGCTCGCGCCAGGCGTCGATCGCCGCCGGGCCGGCCACGCGCAGGTGCGTGCGGGTGATGCTGTTCGTCCCGCGTCGCTCGGGCGGCGTCGGCCAGTCGAAGAAGGTCACGTCGGTGCCGGGCGAGGCCAGCCCGTCGGCGTAGAACAGGTGGTAGGCCGAGACGTCGTCCTGGTTCACCGTCTTCTTGACGAGCCGCAGGCCGAGCACGCGGGTGTAGAACGCGTGGTTCTCCGCGGCCCGCGCGGTGATGGCGGTGAGATGGTGGATCCCGGTGAGCTGCATCGGCGAGAGCATCTTCCGTCGAAGCGGTCGCCGGTCCGGCGAAAAAACGTGCGGCACCGCGAAGAGATGGAACAGTCCCCACGACGGGGGTCATCGAGCCTGTGTCAGAGGCCGACCGGCCGCCCCGCGGCGACGACCAGCATCCGGCCGTCGGCGAAGGTCCGCGCGCCGGCGCGGCGGATGTCGTCCTGCGTGACCGAGGATACCAGGGCGTTGCGGCGCTCGATGTAGTCCATCCCGAGGCCTTCGAACGCGATCTGCACCAGCTGGTGGGCGATCTTGGTCGAGGTGTCGAAGCCGAGCGCGTAGGAGCCGGTCAGGTAGTCCTTGGCCTTCTGCAACTCCTCGTCGTCCGGGCCGTCGGCGATCAGGCGGTTGATCTCGTCGCCGATGACCGACAGCGCCTCGCCGACGCGCTCGTTCTTGGTCGCGGTGTAGCCCCAGGTCATCGCCGCCGAGCGGTGGCTGACCAGCGAGGTCCCGACCGAGTAGGCGAGGCCGCGCTTCTCGCGGACCTCTTGGAACAGCCGTGAGGTGAAGGCGCCGCCGCCGAGGATGTGGTTGAGCACGTAGGCGGGAATGAAGTCGGGGTCGCGCCAGGCGACGCCGGCCATGCCGAAGCGGATCACCGATTGCGGCACGTCGAGATCGACGACGACGCGCTTGCCGAGGTCGCCCACCGTGGTCCGCTCGATCGCGCGCAGGCCGCCGGCCTCGGGCAGCGCACCGAAGGCGCGGTCGAGGCTCGCGGCGAGCTGCTCGGCGCCGATCGCGCCGACGGCTGCGACCTTCACCGCGCCGCGACCGAGCAGCCGGGCATGCATCGCCACGAGGTCGTCGCGGGTGATCGCCGAGACCGCCTCGATCGTGCCCGAGGACGGGCGTCCGTAGGCGTGCCCGGCGAACGCTTCGGCGAAGAAGCGGCGCGATGCCATCACGCCCGGATCGTTCTGCTGGTAGCGCAGGCCGGCGATCACCTGGCCGCGGACCCGCTCGATCGCGTCGGCGTCGAAGCGCGGCTTTGCGAGCGCCAGGGCCAGCAGCTCGATCGCCTCGTCGGCGTGCTTGACCAGCATCTTCAGCGAGCCGCCGATCGCGTCGGGGCCGGCATGGAACGACAGCTCGATGGCGCGCGCCGCGAGCCGCTCCTGGAAGGCGTCGGAGCCGAGATCGCCCGCGCCCTCGTCGAGGAGGCGTGCCAGCATCTGGGCGCAGCCCGACTTGCCCTCGGGGTCCTGCGCCGCGCCGCCCTCGAAGGTGAAGGCCAGGGCGATCATCGGCACCACCGGCGATTCGACGTGCCACGCCTCGATGCCGACGGCGGTCTGGATCGGCAGCGCCTTGGCCGGACTCGCCTTGGAGCGGACCGGGTTCTCGGCCAGGTCGGTGTCGGCGAAGTTCATGGACGACCTCGTTGTTCTTGATGTCTGGGTGCGGCGCCGGGCGCCGCAGGCCGAACGTCCCTACTCGGCGGCGATGGCCATCGGTGCGTCCGGGTCGCTGGACTTGACGAGGTAGCCGGTGACCGAGCGCGACGGCGTCAGCCAGCGCTCGCTCGCCTCGGCCAGGCGCTCCCGGGTGACGCCCTCGATGTCGGACGGCCAGCGCCGCACTTCCTCGATGGTCTCGCCGATGGCGAGCGCGGAACCGTAGATGCGGGCGAGCGAGGACTGGCTGTCGGAGGAATACACCGTCTCGGCCACGAGGCGGGTCTTGGCCCGCTCGATCGCCTCGGCGTTCAGCGCATCCGACGGCACGCGCCGCAGCACGCGGTCGACCTCGGCCTCCAGCTTCTCCAGGCTGACGCCCTCGCCGGGCACCGCGTAGACGGAGAAGCGGGTGTCGTCGATCGCCGAGCCCATGTACCAGGCGCCCGCGTTGACCGCGAGTCCGCTCTCCATCACCAGCTTGCGGTAGAGATAGGAGGTCGAGCCGCCGCCGAGCACCTCGGCGAGCAGCTCGAGATCGTGGCAGCCGCCGTCGCGGGCGGTGATGCAGGACGGGGTGAGATAGAGCCGCTGCAGCGTCGGCTGCTCGACCTTCGGGTCCGCCACCGCGAGGCGGCGCAGCGCCTTCGGCTCCGGCTCGCGGGCACGGACGCGGATCGGGCGGGCGCCCTGCGGCGCGACGCGCCCGTAGGTCGCCTCGGCCAGGCGCCGGACCTCGTCGGGCGTCACGTCGCCGGCGACCACCAGGATCGCGTTCTCGGGGGTGTAGAAGCGCTTGTAGTAGTCGAGGGCGTGGCCGCGGTTCAGCTCCTCGATCTCGTGCATCCAGCCGATGATCGGGATGCCGTAGGGATGGTGCACGAAGAGCGAGGCGGCCATCGCCTCCGAGAGCTGGGCCGACGGGTCGGTCTCGACCCGCATGCGGCGCTCCTCGAGCACCACGTCGCGCTCCGGCGCCACCACCGCGTCGTCGAGGACGAGGCCGGTCATGCGGTCGGCCTCGAACGCCATCATCGTGTCGAGGTTGTCGCGGGCGACGCGCTGGAAATAGGCGGTGTAGTCGTAGGAGGTGAAGGCGTTCTCCTGGCCGCCGAGGCCGGAGACGGCCTTGGAGAAGGCGCCGACCGGGTGCTTCTCGGTGCCCTTGAACATCAGGTGCTCGAGGAAGTGGGCGATGCCCGACTGGCCGAGCGGATCGTCGGCCGAGCCGTTGCGATACCAAATCATGTGGGTGACGACGGGCGCGCGGTGATCGGGCACCACCACCACGTCAAGGCCGTTGTCGAGGGTGAAGGCCGACACCTCCGGCCCGCCGGCTTCCGAGCGCCCGAACGGCGCCGCCTCGGCGCGTCCCGCATTCGCGAAACGGCCGCCGGCCGGGAACAGGGTGGGCGTCGCCTTCCTGAGCAGATGCATTCCGTCTTCCCTCGTGCGGCCCCGAGGGACCGTCCGTTTCTGGTTCGATGCGGGGCTCCGAGCGCGCAGGCATCGTCTAAAATGGCACGTCCCGTATCTAAATTGGCAAGTCCCGTACCGGATTTGCCAGTCCCGGTCCCGTGCGGAACCGAGACGCGCCGTGTGTCACATCCGCACCTCAGCGCGCCCGCTGCTCACGCAGATAGACACCCGGATCGGCTTCGTCGCGCTCGCGGGTCGGGTTGTTGATCGGGTCGGTGGTGTTGCGGACGATCTTCCGCGGCGGCTGGCGATAGCCCTTGGGCGGGTCGGTGAGCACGTCGCGCGACGGCTCGGCCGCCGCTGGCTCCGTCTTCTCGTTGCCGATCCCCCGGATCAGGTCGAGCGGGTTGACCCAGGAATCCTCGCGGCTGTTCTCGCCGGGCTTGCGCTCGATCTCGCGGGTCAGGTTGGCGTCGGCGCGCCGGCCGGACCGCATCTCGTCGATCGAGAGCGTCGCGTTGTTGTCCTCGTAGCGACCCTGCGCCTGGCTGCCCTTGGGCAGACGGCGCTCGGCGGCGGCGCGCTCGCGCTCGACCACCTCGGGTTCCTTGGGCCATTGCGCCGAGGCGGCGCCGGCGCGGGGCGCCGGAAGGGACTTCCCGTCGAGCTTGGGTGGCATCACCAGCGGCGCGCGCTCGCGATACTCGATCGGCGCCTGCGGCTTCTCGAGAAGGCCGATGCCGCTCAAGGTGTTGCGCAGCAATTCGCCCGTTTCCTGGGCCTGGACCGTCGACGGCAGGGCGATCGCCGCCGCCGCCATGAGAATGAGCTCCCGATACCCGATCATGATGCCCCGCAGCTTGCCCACCGATGCCCGATCCCCGTTCCGGGGTTCTCGAAGCGGCCGCACGGATGACGGCCTGATCCGGCGCTTCGGGTCTGGGACCGGTTTCCGGCGATCGTATGGCGCCTTGACCGCTCCCGGCCAGCCGCCGGCAACAGGTGGCTGTGGATGTGGTCTCCCGGTCACGCCGGCGGCGGCTCGCCCGGCAGGGCGGGGCCCCGCTCCGGCAGCACGCTGTCGAGGATCAGCCCCACGACGCCCGCCACGATCGCCGCGTCGGCGATGTTGAACACGTACCAGGACCAGGCCCCGGCATGCAGGTGGACGAAGTCGAACACCGCGCCGTAGGCCGCCCGGTCGATCGCGTTGCCGAGCGCGCCCCCGGCGATCAGCCCGAGCGCGGTCGCGAGCAGGCGCGAACCGGCGCGGGTCATCCACACGCTGAGGCCGAGGGCCGCCGCGAGCGACAGCGCCACCAGCAGCCAGCGGCCGATGCCGCCCTCCTGCTGGAACAGGCCGTAGGACACGCCCCTGTTCCAGACCACGACGAACTCGGCGTAGGGGCCGAAGCGCCAGGGCTGGGTCAGCACCAGATCGGTACCGAAGTAGAGCCCCAGCTTCGAGGCCTGATCGAGGATCAGCGTCGTCAGGAGGGCGAGGAGTCCGAGGCGCCCGGGCGTCATCGGGTAGCCCCATCTTCCGTCGCGACGGCGACGGAACGCGGACGGGTCGCGAACGGGGTTTCCCCACCCTCCCCGTCATCCCGGGGCGCTGTTGCGCAGATCCGGGAAGACCGGATCGGATCCGCGGCGGTGCGCGCCGCGCCGGCCACGCGCTCCCCTGTCCCGACCCGCTTCGCGGGCCACCCTCCCCCGCGGAGGGGGGAGAGAGACGGTTCCGATCCGCTCACGCCGCGCTCGCGGCCGCGTGCGCCGCGTCCCACTCCCGCAGGGCGCGGGCGTCGCGGGGCGTGACGTCAGGATAGTCCGGATCGTTGCCGACCTCCGGCGTGACGCGCCAGGATCGCGCGCATTTCCGGCCCTCGGCGCGCGCCGGCACCACGGCGACGCCCTTGACCTCGTCGAGGCGGAACGCGTCGACCGGTCCCTCCCCGGCCTCGACTCGGATCGCGGAGGTGATGCAGACGTCGGCGAAGTCGACGCCGTCGAGGGCGGCCAGAAGCTCGGGATCGGCGATGGAGACCACGGGGGCCGCCTCCAGGCTCGCGCCGATGCGCTTGGCGGCCCGCTCGATCTCCAGCGCGCCGGTCACGACCCGGCGGACGCGACGGATCTTCTGCCAGCGCGCGGCCAGCCCGTCGTCGCGCCAAGCCTCGGGCGTCTCCGGCAGGGTCTGCAGGTGGACCGACCCGGTCTCCGACGGGAACCGGTCGAGCCAGGCCTCTTCGGCGGTGAAGGCGAGGACCGGGCTCAGCCAGATCACGACGCGGCGGAAGGCCTCGTCGATCACCTGAAGCGCGGCCCGGCGGGCGACCGACGAGGCCGGGTCGCAGTACAGGGCGTCCTTGCGCACGTCGAAGTAGAACGACGACAGGTCGCCGGTCAGGAAGTTGTTCAGCAGCGCGACCACCCGCTTGGTGTCGAAGGTGCGGTAGGCCTCGCGGATCTCGCCGTCGAGCTCGAGCAGCCGATGCAGCACGAAGCGCTCGAGTTCCGGCATCTCCGCCACCGGCACGTCGTCGCCCGCCACGCGGTGGGCGAGCGAGCCGAGCATCCAGCGCAGGCTGTTGCGCAGCTTCCGGTAGGTCTCGGCGAAGGTCTTGATGATCTCCGGGCCGATGCGCAGGTCGTCGGTGTAGTCCGACGCCGCGACCCACAGGCGCAGGATGTCGGCGCCGGAATCCTTGATGATGCTCTGCGGCGCGACGACGTTGCCCTTCGACTTCGACATCTTCAGGCCTTTGGCGTCGAGGACGAAGCCGTGGGTCAGCACCGTGTCGTAGGGCGCGCGGCCGCGCGTGCCGGCCGATTCGAGCAGCGAGGACTGGAACCAGCCGCGGTGCTGGTCCGACCCCTCCAGATACATCACCGTGTCCTGCCCGCCGTCGCGCCGGCGCACGACGTTGGCGAGACCCGGGAACGCCTCCGGGTCGTCGAGGACGAAGGCGTGGGTCGAGCCGGAATCGAACCACACGTCGAGGACGTCGGTGACCTTCTCGTACGCCGCCGGGTCGTGGTCGGGAGCGAGGAAGCGGGCACCGTCGGCATCGGTGAACCACGCGTCCGCGCCTTCCGCCGCGAAGGCGCCGACGATGCGGGCGTTCACGCGCGCGTCGCGCAGCACCTCGCCGGTGCCTTTCCTGACGAACACGGTGATCGGCACGCCCCAGGCGCGCTGGCGGGAAACCACCCAGTCCGGCCGGTTGCCGACCATGCCGTTGATCCGGTTCTTGCCCTGCGGCGGCACCCACTGGGTGTCCTCGATCGCCTGCAGGGCGACCTCGCGCAGCGTCCGGTCGCCGAGCGACTCCACCGCCTTGTCCATGGCGATGAACCATTGCGGCGTGTTGCGGAAGATCACCGGCTTCTTCGAGCGCCAGGAATGCGGGTAGCTGTGCTTGAGCCGGCCCGACGCCACCAGCGTCCCCGCTTCCTGGAGCGCGGCCATCACGGCCCTGTTGGCGTCGCCCTTCTCGCCCTTGTCGGTGAGGACGCGCTTCCCCTCGAAACCCGGCGCATCCTTGGTCAGCGCGCCGTCGGCATCGACGGTGTAGGGGATCCGGGTCTCGATGCCGCGCTCGGCGAGCGCGCGGCCGTTGGCCATCCAGACCTCGAAATCCTCGCGGCCGTGGCCCGGCGCGGTGTGGACGAAACCGGTGCCGGCCTCGTCGGTGACGTGGTCGCCGTCGAGCATCGGCACGGCGAAGTCGTAGCCGCGGCCGGCGAGCGGGTGGGACAGGGTGAGGCCGTCGAGCTCGGCCGGGCTCACGTCGCGCAGGCGCTCGTGGCCTGCGACGCGCGCGGCCTCGAAGACGCCCGCGGCAAGACCGTCCGCCAGCAGGTAGGTCTGGCCGACCTTGGCCCAGTTGTCCTCGGCGGCCTCGGTGACGCGATAGAGGCCGTAGGCGACGCGCTTGGAGTAGGCGACGGCGCGGTTGCCGGGCATGGTCCAGGGCGTCGTGGTCCAGATGACGACGCGGGCGTCGGTCAGGTCGGCGACGGCGCCTTCGCGCACCGGGAAGGCGGCGAAGATGGTGTCGCTGACGTGGTCCTCGTACTCGACCTCGGCCTCGGCGAGCGCGGTCTTCTCGACCACCGACCACATCACCGGCTTCGAGCCGCGATAGAGCTGCCCGCTCATCGAGAACTTGATCAGCTCGGCGGCGATCGCGGCTTCCGCCGGATAGGCCATGGTGGCGTAGGGATGGTCCCAGTCGCCGGTGACGCCGAGGCGCTTGAACTCCGCGCGCTGCACGTCGAGCCAGTGGCCGGCGAAGGTCCGGCATTCCTGGCGGAACTCGATGACCGGCACGTCGTCCTTGTTGCGGCCCTTGGCGCGGTACTGCTCCTCGATCTTCCACTCGATCGGCAGGCCGTGGCAGTCCCAGCCCGGCACGTAGTTCGCGTCGAAGCCGAGGCCGCCCATGGAGCGGACGATCACGTCCTTGAGGATCTTGTTCAGCGCCGTGCCGATGTGGATGTTGCCGTTGGCGTAGGGCGGCCCGTCGTGCAGCACGAATTTCGGCCGTCCGGCGGCCTGCGCGCGAAGCTGGCCGTAGAGGTCGGTCGTGCTCCAGCGCTCCAGCAGCAGCGGCTCGCGGGTCGGCAGGCCCGCCCGCATCGGAAAATCGGTCTGCGGCAGGTAGAGGGTCTTCGAATAGTCGCGGCCGGCCGGGGCTTCGGCTTGGGTCTCGTCGGTCATGGGGTCGGGCGTCCTGGATACGGGCGGCGCGCGTGCGGGCTCTGCGGAGGCCCGCGCCTGTCACGGCGCTAGGGGCGATGGAAGCGGTGGCTCCCGTGACGATCCCGGCCTCCGCGCAGCCGCGCGGGCGCGGCGCTCACGCGGCGGCCGGGCCCATAATTCGAAGACGGAGACAGGCGTCGGCGCTGCGCATGGGCGGCGTTCTAGCAGCGGGCGCGAGCGGAGGCCAGCGGATGCGCGCGTGCCGCTAAGCGATGCCGATTCACCACATCGCCACGCCACATCCCGAGCCGCTGCCACCAAATCGCGGCGCGTTCGTTGCCATCCCACGCGTTCCGCCGCGCCGGCCTGCCCGGCGCGGGTCCGAGACGCGACGGACCATCAAGACAGGATGCACGCCATGAGACATCTCCTGATCGCCGCGACGCTCGCCGTTTCCGCCTTCGCCATCGCCGGCCCCGCGCAGGCGCAGGGCCTCGTCGGCGGCGTGCAGCGCGGCTCGGCCGAGGGCAACCGCGTCGGCGGGCCGGTGGGCGGCGTGGTCGGCGGAGCGGTCGGCGGTGCCGTCGGAACTGTCAACGGCGCGCTCGGGATCGATCCCGGCCGGCGCGCCTACCGCACCGACCTGCGCTCGCGCCGCGCCGTCCGGCATCATCGCCGCCACCGCCGCTGAGACGTCGAGGTCCGGCCCGGACTGAAAGCGTCCGGCCCGGATTGAAAGCCGTTTCCGCCTCGATCCGGAGCCGGATCTAGGAAAATTGCGACCTTTCGCGGTTTCGCCCGTTGATCCGTCACGGACCCGGAGCCAGCCGATCGCGCGGCCGGGACATTCTCGAAACTCGATCAAGGATCCGACACCATGAAGACATTGCTGATCGCCACGACCCTCGTGCTCTCGCCGCTGGCCCTCTCCGCCACGGCGCAAGCCCAGGGCACCGTCCGCGGCGCCGAGCGCGGCGTCGAGGACGGCAACCGCGCGGCCGGCCCGATCGGCGGCGTGGTCGGCGGCGCCGTCGGTGCGGCCACCGGCACCGTGGGCGGCGTCCTCGGCGTCGATCCGGAGGCGGATCGCCGCGATCGCGAGGACCGTCGCGAGGAGCGGATGGAGCGTCGCGAGCGCATGGGCCGCTAAGCCCGACGCAGCGTCGTCTTAGAACGGGCCGGTCACCCTCGGGTGGCCGGCCCTTTTCGTTGCGCCATCGCGTCGTGGGCGAGCAGGTAGAGGCCCGAGCCGACGATGACCGCCGCGCCGAGCACGGTCCAGCGGTTCGGAACGTCGCCGAACAGCAGGTAGCCGAGCGTCAGCGACCAGAGCAGCTGCGTGTACAGGAACGGCGCGAGCACGTTGGCCGGCGCCCGCGCATGCGCCAGAATCAGCAGCCAGTGCCCCATCGTCCCGAACAGGCCGATGCCGACCAGCAGCGCCCACACCGTGAGGGAGGCCGGGCTGGTCCAGATCCACGGCAGCAGCGGCGTCATCAGCCCGAGGCCGGCCAAGCCGGAATAGACCATCGTCGTCGCGGTCGAATCATGCGCAGCGAGCTTGCGTGTCGCGAGGATGTAGAGCGCGTAGCAGAGCATGTTGCCGAGGCTGAGCAGGACTGCCGGGTGAACCTGGCCGAGGCCGGGCCGCACGATCACCAGCACGCCGAGGAAGCCGACCGCGATCGCCGCCATGCGCCTGGGTGACGACCATTCGCCGAGCAGCGGGTCGGCGAGCAGCGCGACGGTAAGCGGTGCCGCGAACTGGATCGACAGGGTCTCGGCGAGCTGGAGGTGGCGGAGCGCGAAGAAGTTCAGCGCCGTCGATCCGAACAGCAACAGCGAGCGCACCACCTGCAGGCCGAGGCGGCGGCTGCGCATGACGGCCGGGGTCGTCACCGGGTTGAGGAACACCGAGATCAGCGCCACGCTCACGCCGTAGCGCATAAAGGTGGTGAGCAGCGGGTCGACGCCGGAACGGGCCAGCACCTTCGCCGATGCGTCGAGGCAGGCGAAGAACGCCAGCGTTCCGCACATCAGCGCGATGCCGACGAGGCGCCGCCTGTCCGGCCGCGTCCCGCGTTCGCCGTCGGGGCCGGCCGCCGCCTCGCGCGACGCGCAGACCGCGTCGGCTCGTATCGCCTTGCTGGAGGAAATCGCCTTGGACCTTCGGGCCGCCGAGTTCGGTGGACCTTAGCCGGTCGACGCGACGGCGGGCACCCGTCCGTCCGCACCCGCGCCGTGTCGCCGACGCGGGGCCGCCGGCGTCACCTGTCTTGCGCCCGCTGCCGACGCGGGGTCGGCTCGGTTCGATTCTGCTCGCGCGTGAACGGCAGGATCGTCGCGCTCGCGACCTGAGGTTCGGTGGGCTCGGCGGTCGAGCGGTTGCCCTTGGGCTTGCGATCGAGCCACAGGCGGACCCAGACCCGGTTTCTCCGGCTCCAGCCGCGACGGGCGACCCAGGCCGGAATCGATGCCGTATGTTGCATTCGACGTCTTCTCACTCATCATGCGGACGTAGCGCCTGATGAAAGTCCTAGAGTGAGCGTGGGCCTGCCCGCGATGGCTGTGCGTCCCGAATTTTTGTCTCTGCGTCCAGGCTCTCAGAATCAGCGACCCACGTGGCAAACGAGAACGGCCCGCATCCGGTGGGATACGGGCCGCGCGTCGGTCATGTTCTGGGGCTCGTCCGCGGGTCTTGCCGGCGCCCGAGGCGTCGGGGCTAGTTCTCCTCGTCGCCCGGCTCGAAGCTCTGCGGAGCGGTCGATTCGGCGCTGGCGACCGGCGTCGGCGCGCCGATCGTCGAGGGCACGTTCACGCCGTCGCGCTTGTAGATGTCGTCGCGGAACTGCACGAGGCCGTCCGGCGTCGCCCAGGCGGTGATGTAGGTCCAGTAGACCGGCACCGGCGAGGACAGCGTGGCGTCGACGCGCTTGCCGCTCTCGATCGCCTGCTCGACCTGCTCGCGACCCCAGCCGGGCGTGTCCTTCAGGAGCCAGGTGATGTACTCGCGCACGTTCTGAACGCGGACGCAGCCCGAGGAGATGAAGCGGAAGTCGTCGCCGAACACGCCCTTCGTGTTCGTGTCGTGCATGAACACGCCGTACGGGTTCGGGATGTTGATGCGCACGATGCCCATCGAGTTGAAGTCGGCGCCTGAATCCTGGCGGTAGCGGTAGCGCGTGCCCTCGTCCGAGTTCCAGTTGACCTGGCTCGGCTGGATCTCGGCCTCGCCGGAGAAGATGCGGATCTTGTTGTCGGTGAGGTAGTTCGGATCCTTCTGCATCTTGGGGATGAGGTCCTTCTTCACGATGGAAGCCGGGACCGTCCAGAAGGGGTTGAAGTTGATCTGCGTCGCCTTGGTGTTCATGATCGGCGACTGGCGGTCGATCTTGCCGACGCCGGCGGCGTGCAGCGTCACGACCTGACCGTTCTCGACCGTCTGAACCAGGGCGGCCGGGATGTTGGTGATGACGAAGCGCTGCCCGAGGTTGCCCGAGTAGGAGCGCAGGCGCACCGCGTTGATCTCGAGCTGGCGCAGGCGGATGTCGGCCGGCACGTTCATGGCCTGCTGCGTCGCCATGCTCATCGTGCCGGTCTGGCTCAGGCCGTGGCGGGCCTGGAAGCGCTTCACGCCGGCGGCGACGTAGGAATCGTACACGCCGGAATTGCCGGCCACCGGGTCGATGTCGCCGGTCACGATCAGGCGCTGGCGCACGGCCCCGACCACCGCGCCGCGGGCGCCGATGCGCAGGCGGTCGGCACCGGAGACCGGCTTCCAGCCGCCGCGGGAGACGATCTCCTTGTAGCGCTCGACCATCTGCTCGGTGGCCGCCACCGTCTGCGGCGACAGGATCGGCGTCGACGAGCGCTGGACCTGCATCGCGGCGGGCGAGGCGTAGTCCTGCGCCCACTCGGCCTGGGCATAGCCGGCGCCGGCCTGCTCGCGCGCCGAAGCCGGGGCGACGAGGGCGACGGTTCCGAGGAGCGCGAGGCTCAGGGTCGCGCGGGAGGTAGCCTGAATGAGCATCGTGGTGGCTCTGGTCCATGGATGGGCGAAGTGGAGCGGGCGCTGTGCCGCCGTCTCCCTTGGGCCCAAGGTGTCCGGGTACGGTTAAGACTCCATGGCGACCGGGCTTTATTGTGGCGTGCCGGTGCGTGCCCGCACATCACGGGTGCGTGCGTCCTCCGTGCCACAGCGGAATCGGCCCAGCCGTGCCAAGGAATCGGAAGACGCGACGCGGTCGCCGGACAGGGTCGGCATGACGCCCGGGAGCCACAGGACGAGACCTCTGCGCGCGATCACCGCCGTGATCGCGCTCTACGCGTTCGTCCTGCAGGGCTTCCTCGGCGGCCTGATGCCGACGCCGATGGCCGGCGACGTCCATGCCCTGTGCCTATCGGGCGCTGCCGCCGCCGGCGATCCCTCGCCGGACACGCCTCACGTCCACGCCGATTGCTGCACCGCCGCCCACCACGTGGCCGACGCGTTGGCGCCTCGCGACACCGCCGCGACGATCATCTGGCCGCAAGGCCGCGTCGCCACCACCGCGTTCTGGCGGGCCGCCGCGAACGCCCCGCGTGCGCCGCCCCGCGCCATCGCCCATCCGCGAGGTCCGCCCGTCGCCTGAACCGATCGCCGCCCGATCCCTTCAGCCAGACGGTAGCTTTGCCATGTCCCGTATCACGCGTGCCGGCCTCTGCGTCGCGCTCGGCTTCGTCCTGCCCGGCCCGGGCGCCTTCGCCCACGCCACCCTCGACCGCAAGGAGGCCAGCCCCAACGCGGCCTATCGCGGCGTCGTGCAGATCAACCACGGCTGCGACGGCCGGCCCACCACGCGGGTCAGGGTCACCATCCCGGAGGGGATGGTCGGCGCCAAGCCGATGCCGAAGCCCGGCTGGCAGGTGACGACGACGCGGGGCGCCTACGCCAGGCCCTACCAGTCCTTCCACGGAATGGTGTCCGAGGGCGTCACGGCGATCACCTGGACCGGCGGCGCCCTGCCGGACGACCAGATCGACGAGTTCACCTTCTTCGCCCGGGTCTCCGACACCTTCGCGCCGGGCGCGACCGCGTACTTTCCGGTCGAGCAGGATTGCGATGGCGGCGGCTACCGCTGGAGCGAGATCCCCGGTCCCGGCCAGACCGCCCGGGACCTGAAGTCGCCGGCGCCGTCGGTGCGGATCGTCGCGGCGGCCCAGCCCGACGCGGCGCCGGCCGCGATCAAGGCCGGCGACCTCACCATCGCCACGCCCTGGCTGCGCGCGACGCCCGCCGGCGCCACCGTCGCCGGCGGCTACGTCAGCATCACCAACGCTGGCACCGTGCCCGACACCCTGATCGCGGCCGCGATCCCGCTCGCGCGGCGCGGCACGATCCACAGCATGTCGATGGACGGCGGCGTGATGCGGATGGCGCCGGTCGAGGCCGGCCTGACGATCAGGCCCGGCGAGACCGTGACGCTGGCCCCCGGCGGCCTGCACCTGATGTTCGAAGATCTGACCGCGAGCCCGAAGGCCGGCGAGACGGTCGCCGGCACGTTGACCTTCGCGCGCGCCGGCACCGTGCCGGTGACGTTCACGGTCGCGCCGATCGGCGCCCAGGCGCCCGCCGCACCGCCCGCGGGTCACGCCCACCACTGATCCGCGCCGACGCCGCGCGCATCCGCTCGGGATCCGCGTCGGCGTCGCCCTCTCCATCCAGTCCGGACGTGCCTGCCCGCGCCGACGCGCGCCCGGCGGCCGTCGGAAGGTGTCTCGCATGTCCCGTCCCGTCGAAACGGGCGCCCTGGCGCTCGCCGTCCTGCTGTCCGCCGCCCTGCCCTCCCGGGGGCAGGAGCCGTCGGATGCCGTCGTGCTGCCCGAGCTTTCGGTCAGCGGTGCCGCGGCGGGTTCGGTCACCGTCCCGAGCGTCGCCGAGCAGCGCGCGGCTCTGAACGCGACGGTCGGGTCGGTGGCCTTCGTCGACGCGGCGAGCTTCCAGGACCGCTACGCCAACACCCTGCGCGACGTGCTCAAGGACACGCCCGGCGTCGCGGTCCAGGAGCGCTACGGGCAGGAACTTCGTCTGTCGGTGCGCGGGTCGGGCATCGCGCGCGGGTTCCACCTGCGCGGCATCGAGCTTCTTCAGGACGGCATCCCGTTCAACCTCGCCGACGGAAGCGGCGACTTCTACCAGATTGATCCGTTGGCGCTGCGTTCGGTCGAGGTCTACAAGGGCGGAAACGCCCTCACCTTCGGCGCGACGACGCTAGGCGGCGCGATCAACGCCGTGACGCCGACCGCCTACACCGCGTTCGCGCCCAACATCGTCCGGATCGACGGTGGCAGCTTCGGCACGATCCGCGAGAACTTCCAGGCCTCGCGGATCTCGGGACCGGTCGATGTGCTGGTGAACGGCACCATCACCAATGCCGACGGCTTCCGCGACCACGAGACCCAGCGGACGCAGAACTTCAACGCCAACCTCGGCTACCAGCTGGCGCCGGGCGTCGAGACGCGGTTCTTCGCGGGCATCTACCTGACCGACCAGAAGCTGCCCGGCACGCTGAGCCTGTCCGACGCGCTGAACAATCCGACGCTGGCCAACGCCGCCGCGATCGCCGGAAACCAGTCGCGCAAGGTCGAGACCGAGCGCATCGCCAACCGCACCAGCTTCGTCCTCGACGTGGGAAAGCTCGACGTCGACACCTGGGCGATCCACAAATCGCTCTACCATCCGATCTTCCAGGCGATCGACCAGGACGGCTGGACCTACGGCATCAGCCCGCACTGGGCCGGCACGTTCGACCTCGGCGGCTTCCGCAACGACACGATCCTGGGCCTGCGTGCCTTCGCTGGGCAGAACTCGGCGCTGCAATTCGTCAACGTCCAGGGCCAGCGCGGCGCGCAGACCCTCAACGCCCTGCAGAGCGCCTCGAACCTCGAGGCCTATGGCGAGAACCGGTTCTGGTTCCTGCCGGACGTGGCCCTGATGACCGGCGCCAAGGCGTTCTCGTCCAACCGCACCTACAGCAACAAGGGCGGCCTCGCGGCGAGCCCGAACGTGCAGTTCGCCGACGAGACCTACGAGGGGGTGAACCCGAAGCTCGGCCTGCTGTGGCAGCCGTTGCCCGAGATCCAGGTGTTCGGCGACGTTACGCGCTCGCGCGACGTGCCGGATTTCGGCGACCTCGTGCAGACCAACATCTTGCGCACCACCTTCGTCCCCCTCCAGGCCCAGCGCGCCTGGACTTACGAGGCCGGCTCTCGCGGACGGATCGACCGCCTGACCTGGGACGTGACCCTGTATCGTGCCGACATCCGGGACGAGCTGATCAACTTCAACACCGCGCTCGGCGCGGCGATCAACCTGCCGGCGGCGACCTTCAACGCGCCACGCACCCGGCACCAGGGCGTCGAGGCCGCCTTCGGCCTCGACCTCGCCCGCGACCTGTCGGGCGTCGGTGACCGGCTGAGCCTGTCCCAGATCTGGACGCACAACGACTTCCGCTTCGTCGGCGATCCCGTCTACGGCAACAACCGCATCGCCGGCCTGCCCCAGGACGTGCTGCGCACGGTGGTGAGCTACGTCCACCCGAGCGGCTTCCACATTGCCCCGTCGGTCGACTGGGTGCCTCAGGGCGCGTTCGCCGACCACGCCAACACCTTGAAGGTGCCGGGATACGCTCTGCTCAACGTGCAGGCCGGGATCGACTTCGCGAACGGCGTCTCGCTGTTCGTCGACGCCCGCAACCTGCTCGATGCCCGCTACGTCTCCGACATCACCGTGGTCGCGAACGCCGGTGCCGTGGCCGGCGGCCCGGTGGCGTTCTATCCGGGGGCCGGGCGGTCGGTGTTCGGCGGCGTGCGCGCGGCGTTCTGACGAGCCGGCATAGTGCGGCACGTCGACTTACAGCCTCAATGTTGTCCCATGTCGTATCCGCCATTCGTCATCGCGCATCGACCGCGCGGTACTGCCTCGCCGCCCGATCTCGACATTCCGGTGGAACGTGCGCGGACGCGATTAAGGTTACCTTTCGGTTGTCGCGGCGGGACCTCCGTTCGGCGCTAGGATTGCGGCAAGGGTCGCGGACAGGCCGGGAGCGTTCCAAGACGGAACGACGACGGGCCCCGACAGCGACGCAGGAGGCAGGATGAACGGGTACGACGTCACGTTCCGGGACGAACGGGATTGGGTCGATTTCGGACGGACCTACGTCACGTCCGACGCCTTCCGGACGCTCTTCCACGACGGCATGGCGCTGGTGGAGGAGACCGCGGCGTATCTCGACGGCGAGGGCCGCGACGAGTCGCGCCTGATCTCGCGGGACGCAACCCTGTCCTACGCCTCGGAGAGCATGCGGCTCACCACCCTGCTGATGCAGATCGCGTCCTGGCTGCTGGTGCAGCGCGCGGTGTCCGAGGGCGAGCTCACCGCGAGCCAGGCCTTGCAGGAGAAGAACCGCGTGCGGCTCGCCGCGACCGAGGCGCCGAAGGCCGAGAGCTTCACGCTCCTGCCGGTCCGGCTGCAGAACCTGATCCTGCGCGCCCGCCGGCTGCACGCCCGCATCCTGCACCTCGACGGCCTGATCTCCGACGACCGCCCGACGCCGGCCGCCGTCGAGAGCCCGGTCGCCGTCCAGCAGAACCGCCTGCGCTCGGCCTTTCCCGGTCTGCAGGCCTGAGCGGAACACCCAGAACGCGAGAAGGGCGGCACCGCGGTGCCGCCCTTCTCGCGTTGATCCGGCCCCAGCAGCACGCCGAGGCGGGGATCGAAACCCTTACTTGCGGCCGACGAGGTTGCCGAAGCGCGAGGTGAAGCGCGAGACGCGGCCGCCGCGATCGAGCATCTTCTGCTCGCCGCCGGTCCAGGCCGGGTGCGTCAGCGGATCGATGTCGAGGTTCAGGGTGTCGCCTTCGCTGCCGTAGGTCGAGCGCGTCCGGTACTCGGTGCCGTCGGTCATCACGACCTTGATGAAGTGGTATTCGGGGTGCTCGGTCCCCTTGGCCTTGTCGGCCGCGCTCTTTGCCATGACGTCTCGTCCTCGACGGTGCACGAACTCCGGGAGCGCGGAGGGCGCGGCCCGTAAGATCCGTGGGTTGAAACTCTGTGATCGGACCGTTGCCACGAACCTCACGTTCGTGCGAACCGCTCATGCGAAGCCGACGGCCCGTCTTGGCGGCCCGCGGCCATTGCACACGCGCAATCGGAAGAAGGCGCGCGTATACCGCAGGCTCCGGCCGCTCACAAGCATGCTTGTCGCGCGGACGAGGGACGAAACACCAGAGGCGTGATGGCCCGCAAGAAGAACCCGCCCGCCGAAGGTCGCGACAAGGCCCCGCTGAGCTCGCTGCGGCCGCTGATCCCCTTCGCGGCGGCCTATCGCGGGCGGATCGTTGCCGCCTTCCTGTCGCTGCTGGCGGCCTCGGCGGCGACGCTGACGGTGCCGATCGCCATGCGCCGGGTGATTGATCACGGCTTCTCGCCCGAGGGCGAGAGCATGATCAACGCCTACTTCCTGGCGCTGCTCGGCGTCGTCGCGGTGCTCGCCCTGTCGAGCGCCGCCCGGTACTACACGGTGGTGACGCTGGGCGAGCGCGTGGTGGCCAACCTCCGCAGCGCCGTCTTCCGGCAGCTGACGCTGCTCGATCCCGCCTTCTTCGACAAGACGCAGTCGGGCGAGATCGTCTCGCGGCTCACCGCCGACGCGACCCAGGTCAAGGCGGTGTTCGGCGTCTCGATCTCGATCCTGCTGCGCAACCTGTTCCTGTTCGTCGGCGCCGTCGCGATGATGGTGATCACCAGCCCGAGGCTGTCGGTGCTGGTGCTGGTCGCGATCCCGCTGATCGTGTTCCCGCTGATCGTCTCCGGCCGCGGCGTCCGACGCCGCTCGCGCGCGGCGCAGGACCGCCTCGCCGACGCCTCCGCTTACGCGGCGGAAGCGGTCGGCGCGGTCCGCACGATGCAGGCCTTCGGCATGGGCCGGGCCACCGCCGACCGCTTCGCGCAGGCCTCCGAGAACGCCTATTCGGCCGCCGGCGAATCGATCCGCGCCCGCGCGCTGCTCACCGGCGTGGCGATCTTCCTGATCTCGGCCTCCGTCGTCGGGGTGATGTGGTACGGCGCGCAAGGGGTGCTCGCCCACACCATGAGCGCCGGGCAGCTGTCGCAGTTCGTGCTCTACGCCGTCTTCGGCGCGAGCGCGCTCGGGCAGCTCTCGGAAGTCTACGGCGAGCTCGCCCAGGCCGCAGGCGCGGCCGAGCGCCTCGGCGAGATCCTGGCCGCCGTGCCGGCGATCAAGCCGCCGGCCGATCCGGTGCCGATGCCGGTGCCGGCCCGCGGCGCCGTCGCGTTCGAGGCGGTGCGCTTCGCCTACCCGACCCGCGACATGACGGCCGCCCTCGACGGCATCGCCTTCACCGCGGCGCCCGGCGAGCGCATCGCCATCGTCGGCCCCTCGGGCGCCGGCAAGAGCACGGTGCTGCAGCTGCTGCTGCGCTTCTACGATCCGCAATCGGGCCGGGTGCTCGTCGACGGGGTCGACGTCGCGCGCGTCGACCCGGAGGCCCTGCGCGCCCGCATGTCGCTGGTGCCGCAGGACCCGACCGTGTTCTCGGGCTCGGTCGCCGAGAACATCCGCTACGGCCGGCCGCAGGCGAGCGACGCGGAGGTGCAGCGCGCGGCCGAGCTGGCCCATGCCGACGGCTTCATCCGCGCCCTGCCACAGGGCTACGCCACGCCGGTGGGCGAGCGCGGCGTCACCCTGTCCGGCGGCCAGCGCCAGCGCGTCGCCATCGCCCGCGCGATCCTGAAGGACGCGCCGATCCTGCTCCTCGACGAGGCGACCTCGGCGCTCGATGCCGAGAGCGAGCGCGCGGTGCAGTCGGCGCTCGACGGGCTGATGCGCGGGCGCACGACCCTGGTCATCGCCCATCGCCTCGCCACCATCCGCGCCGCCGACCGCATCCTCGTCCTCGACGACGGCCGCATCGTCGAGGACGGCACCCACGAGAGCCTGCTGGCGCAGGGCGCGCTCTACGCGCAGCTCGCCGCCCTGCAGTTCACCGATGCCCTCGACGAGACCGCCCGGGGCAAGGAGCCGCGCCTGCGCGGGGTGAGCGTCTCCGCCGCGGAGTAGCGTCGCGATCGCGCAATCGGAGGTTGCCGGTTCAACCCGGCCGCGCGACGCGGTAGACCCGTGGCATGAGCCGTCTCGACCTTGCCCGCTTCCCCCGTCTCGCGCTCCTCGAGCGTCCGACGCCGATCCAGCCGCTCGACCGGCTCTCGGCGGCCCTGGGCCCGGCGTTTAACGGGGTCCGCCTGTTCGTGAAGCGCGACGACCTCGCGCCGGTCGGCGGGGGCGGCAACAAGCTCAGGAAGCTCGAGTTCCTGCTCGGGGCGGCCCGCGCCGAGAACGCCGATACCGTGATCACGGTCGGCGCGCTGCAATCGAACCATGCGCGCCTCACCGCCGCTGCCGCCGCGCGCGAGAACTTCGCTTGCGAACTCTTCCTGAGCCGGAGCGTGCCGCGCACCGACCCGGACTACGTCGGCAACGGCAACCGCTTCCTCGACGACCTGTTCGGCGCCCGCGTCCACGAATTGCCGGCCGACGCCGACTCGCTCGCCGCCGCCGAGGTCCGCGCGAACGCGCTGCGGGCCGAGGGGCGGCGGGTCTACGTGTTCCCGTCCGGCGGTTCGAGCCCGGTCGGCAGCCTCGGCTACGCCGCCTGCGCCGAGGAGATCGCCGGGCAGGCCGAGGCGATGGGCGTGACCTTCACCCACATCCTGACCGCCAACGGCAGCGCCGGCACCCATGCCGGCCTCGCCGCCGGGCTATTCGCGATCGGTCGCGATCCGAGGCTCGCGAAGTCCTACGCGGTGCTCGCGGCGCAAGACCACGCCGAGGCCGAGACGCTGGCCAAGGCCAACGCGACCCTGGGGCTGCTGAAGCCCGGCGCGGCGCTGTCCGCTTCCGACATCGTGATCGACGGAAGCCATCGCGGCCCGGGCTACGGCATCCCGACCGATGCGATGCGCGAGGCCGTGCGCCTGATGGCCCGCAGCGAAGGCGTGCTGCTCGATCCGGTCTACAGCGGCAAGGCCTTCGCCGGCCTGCTGCACGACGTCCGCGCCGGCCGCTACCGGCCGGGCGAGGCGGTGCTGTTCCTGATGACCGGCGGGGTGCCGGGGCTGTTCGCGTATCGAAGCGCGTTCGCCGAAGCGTAAGCCCCTGGAGCATTTTCCGTGATCCCCGGGTCACGGAAAATGCTCTATCGTGTCGTGGGATCGCATTGTCTTCACGCGAGCCGGGATCCACCTCGCTCGACAATGCTTTAGCGCTCGGTCAGCTTCATCTCGATCCGGCGGTTCTTCGCGTAGGCCTCGTCGGTGGTGCCGGCGTCGAGCGGCTGGAACTCGCCGAAGGCGCCGGCAAGCAGCCGCTGCGGCGGCAGGCCCTTGCTCGCGAGGTACTGCACGACGGCGATGGCGCGCGCCGCCGAGAGTGACCAGTTCGACGGGAACTGCGCGCTGGCGATCGGGCGCGAATCGGTATGGCCGTCGACCCGCAGCACCCAGGGCAGGTCCGCCGGGATCTGCTTGGCGAGGTCGAGGATCGCCCCCGCGATCCGGTCGAGCTCCGGGCCGGCCTCGGCCTTCAGCGAGGCGGAGCCTACCGGGAACAGCACCTCGGATTGCAGCACGAAGCGGTCGCCGACGACGCGGATGTCGGTGCGATTGCCGAGGATCTGCCGCAGCCGGCCGAAGAAGTCGGAGCGGTATCGGGCAAGCTCCTGCACCTTCTGCGCAAGCGCGACGTTGAGGCGGCTGCCGAGGTCGGCGATGCGGGCCTGGCTCTCGCGGTCGCGGCTCTCGGAAGCCGCGAGCGCATCCTCGAGCGCCGCGAGCTGGCGCCGCATCGCGCCGATCTGGTCGTTGAGCATGTCGATCTGCGACTGCGCCCGGCCGGCCGCGCCGCGCTCGGCCTGGAGCTGCCTGTCGAGGTCGCTTGCCTGGCCCTTGCTCGAGGCCGTCGCCGCGGCCTCGGCGCGGGCCCGGTCGCGCTCGGCCTCGGTCGCGAGCAGGGTGTTGCGGAGCGCCTGCGCCGTCTCCTCCTGCCCGCGCCGGTTCGAGCGCTCGAGCGCCAGCAGGTCGGTGAGGTCGACGATCTGGCGGTTGAGCTTGGCCAGTACCGTGTCGCGCCCGGTCAGCTCCTGCGACAGGAAGAACTGGCCGACGACGAAGATCGTCAGCAGGAACACCACCGACAAGAGCAGCGTCGCCAGCGCGTCGACGTAGCCCGGCCAGACGTTGACGCCGCGGTCGCGGCGGACGAGGCGGGAGGCCATCAGACCCGCTCGCGGCCGAGCCGGTCGAGCACCTGCTTCATCTCGCGCTCGCGGCCGGCTTGGGCCTCGACCCAGTCGCGGATCATCTGCTGCTCGGCGCGCATGTGCTGGACGAGCCCCTGGATGCCCTCGGCGAGGTTGGTCATCGCCAGCGTAGCCGCCCGCCCGTTGGCGCCTTCCGACACGACGGTGGTCAGGCGGTCGACGGCTTCCTGCAGCGCCTCGACCGCGACCGGCTCCTGCCGCGCCTGAACCGGCGCGGGCGCGGCCGCCTCCTCGCCCGAGACCAGCCAGTCCTCCAGCTCGTTGTGGAAGCGGGCATGGGCCTGGCTCGCCTGCAGGTCGAGGAAGCCGGTGATGAGCGAGCTCGCCAAGCCGAACAGCGACGCCGAGAACGCCAGGCCGATGCCGCCGAGCGGCACGGCCAGCCCGTTCTTCAGCTCGTCGAACATCACGCTGGCCTCGCCGCCGCCACGCATCGACTTGATCACCGAGCCGACCGCCGAGAGCGTGTCGATGAGGCCCCAGAACGTGCCGAGCAGGCCGAGCAGGATCAGGATGCCGGCGATGTAGCGCAGGGTGTCGCGGCCCTCGTCGAGGCGCGCGGCGACGGTGTCGAGGAAGGCCCGCACCCCCGGCAGCGTCGCGCCGTCGCGCCGGGCCTGGATCGCCGGCACCAGCGGGACGACGAGGCGCGGCGGGCGCTTGGCCGCCTCCCCCAAGGCGACTGCGTTGACGTAGGACGCCTCGCGGTAGAGCCGGATCACCTGCCCGAAGGCCAGCAGCACCGCGATGAGGAGCACGCCGAGGATCAGGCCGTTGAGCCCCGGATTGGCCTGGAAGGCGGGCGTGATCTGGCGAAACAGGATGAAGGCGAGGAACCCGACCAGGATCAGGAAGACCAGCATCCGGACGAGGTAGATGCCCGGCTTCGCGATCGGTCTCCTGGCCGCCGGAATCTTGCCCGCCGCACTCTTGCCGATCGGCCTGTCCGCACTCGGCTGTGCGGGAAACGCGGTGTCGGAACGGGCGGCCATCGGTCGCGACTCTTCGGAAGGTGGCGCGAGGTCGTCTCCCGAAGATGATCGGCGGCCTCGATCGAGCAGGCCGGCACTGTGGCGTCAGCCTCCGATGCGATCAAGCCGCACAGCGCGCGTTCACATCGTTCAGTGCGGACTAATCCCAATCCCGCGGCCAAGTCTCCTCGAGATGAGGCCCGAGGCGAACCGCCGAGACCGCGACGGCGAGGCCGTCCGCATTGGTCTCGACGGCGATGCCGCACAGGGTGCCCTCCCCTTGCGCCGCTTCGAGGCGGGCGCCCGGCGTCTTCTGCAGGAATCGCCGCAGCGGCTCCTCCTTCTGCATGCCGAGCACCGAGTCGTAATCGCCGCACATCCCGGCATCCGTCAGGTAGGCCGTGCCGCCGGGCAGGATGCGGTGATCGCCGGTCGGGACGTGGGTGTGGGTGCCGACGACGAGGCTGGCGCGGCCGTCGAGGAACACGCCGAAGGCCTGCTTCTCGCTGGTCGCCTCGGCATGGACGTCGACGATGACCGCATCGGCGGCCTCGCCCAGCGGGCAGGCGGACAGCTCGCGCTCGACCGCGGCGAAGGGGTCGTCCAGCGCGTCGATGAATAGCCGACCCATCACGTTGACGACGAGGACGCGGGCGCCGGCCCGGGTCTCGACGATGGTGGCGCCCCGGCCCGGCGTGCCGGGCGGGTAGTTCGCCGGCCGGACCAGCTTCGGCTGGCGGGCGATGAAGACCAGCGCCTCGCGCTGATCGAAGGAGTGGTTGCCGAGCGTCACCGCGTCGGCGCCGGCCCCGAGGATCTCGTCGCAGATCGACTCGGTGATGCCGAACCCGCCGGCCGCGTTCTCGCCGTTCACGACCACGCAATCGAGCCGCCAGCGCTCGCGCAAGGCGGGAAGCCGGTCGGTGACGGCCTTTCGGCCGGGACGCCCGACCACGTCGCCGAGAAAGAGAAGCCGCATCGTCAGAGGTCTTTGGTGAGGGGAACGAACCCGGCCTCGGTCACGAGGTGGTCGAGGGGGCGATCGTGCGGCTCGGCCGGGACCCGCTGGATCTCCTGGACCGAGAAGGCGATGCCGATGGTCAGCACCGGGCCGCTGCGCGACAGTCGGCTGATCGCCTGGTCGTAGTAGCCGCGGCCGTAGCCGATGCGCTGGCCGCGCCGGTCGAAGGCGGCGAGCGGCACGATCAGGGCGGTCGGGTCGAGGGCCGGCAGGTCGTCGCGCGGCTCGCTGAGGCCGAAGCGGCCGGCGACCAGCGTCTCGCCCGCGCGCCACTCGCGGAACACCAGGCCGTCCGGCGTGACCTTCGGCAGCGCGACGCGCTGGCCGCGGGCGAACAAGCACTCGATCAGCGGGCGCGGGTCGGCCTCGCTGCGGATCGGCCAGAAGGCGCCGACGAGGGCGGCCTCGGCGAGGCCCGCGACCGTGAGGGCATGCTCGGCGATCGCCAGCGATCCGGCGCGCCGGATCTCCGGGTCGAGGGCGTCGCGCCGTGCGAGCGCGTCGCTTCGCAGGGCGGCTTTGTCGGAGGAGGTCGAGTGCGGAGCCACGTGAGCCGTTGGAGGATCGATCCCGGGAAACCTACAGTGTAGGTGGGCGCCGTGTTGGCCAAGTCCAGGGACGAGGCCAGGGACAGCTCCCGGGGGAGTCGATAAGGCCCCGGGGAAAGTGCTCCTGACGGACTCTGCAGCCCCGCCCGACACATGTAGCGGTGCGCCCCCGTCCGCGCCAGGGGGCGCGAGCGCCGAGCGTCGCGAAATCAGCGGCCGAGCAGGGTGCGCAGGCGGGGCGAGCGCGCCGACCCGTCGATGCATTCGAGCGTCGCCGACCGGTTGAGGGTGTGGAGGCGGGTGCCGGGCCAGGACGGCCCGGCGGTCAGCCTCGTCTTTACGGTCTGCGCGTAGCCCTCCGCGTCGAGGCGGTCGATCCGGGCGAGCGCCAGCGCCCGGCCGTAGCCCTCGGCGCAATCCTGGATCGGGCGGATCAGGGCTCCGTCGCGCGCGACGATGCGTCCGGCCGGCCGCGCCGAGGCGACGTCGACCAGCACCGGGTTGTGGGCATGCGGCGTCCAGGGCCCGCGAAAATCCGGTGCCGACCAGAGATGGAGCGCATCCGAGTACGAGCCGCTGCCGAGCGCCGCGCCGAGCGGCGCATCACGGACGGTCGCGAACATCCACCACAGGCCGCCGTGCTCGACCAGGGTCGCGTCGCTGGCGACGACGTCGGAGACCAGCGTCGCCTCCTTCACCCAGCCGCCCGGAAAGGCGGTGGCGCGGTAGAGGTCGATCGTGCCGGCGCTGCCGGTCTCGGGCACCATCCAGGCCTCGCCCGCGCGTTCGAACACGAACGGATAGGAGAGGTGATGGGCCTCCTCCAGCACCGGAATCGGCACGCCAATCGGTCCGTCGGCCGAGAACCGTACCGCCGAGACGATGCCCTTGGCCGTCGCGTGGACGAAATCCTCGACGAACAGCCAGGTCTCGCCGCGATGATCGAGGGGGAACGGGTCGGCGTAGAAGCGCCGGCCGTCGTCGGGCAGGGTGGTCCAGCCGGTGTCGGGGTGCCGGCGAAGGTCGATCACGTCCGGCCCGTCGAGCCGGCGCCAGCCGACCCGCCAGTGCGGGGCATGGTAGCACAGGTGGTAGAGCCGCTGCGCGACGGCGTGGGCGAGGATGCGCCCGGTGCGTGACAGGATCTGGGGGGCCGTGAGCTCGGCCGGTGGTGCCGCGATCCCGGGGCGTCCCGTCGCGGGGCCGCCCTCGTGGCGCCCGGCGAGCGCTGCCGCCAGCAGGGACACCGTGCGGATCAGCGCGTCGTCGAAGGAGGTCAGCATCACCCCGCGGCGTTCGGTGCCCGCGCGACCCGATGCGACGAGCCGGCTCCCGTCGGCGAGCGCCATCATCGGGGCCCGCCCGGCCAGGAGGCTCGCGAGCAGGCCGGCCTCGCCCGGCCGGCCGTCGTAGGACAACCGCCAGATCGAGCCGGCCTCCGCGGCGGCGACGTCGCCGCAGAGGTCGACGATCAGATCCGGCCGTGCATGCCCGGTCGGCCGCCACGCGGACAGGTCGCGATCCTGCGCCGGCGACGAGGCGCCCGATCGCGGCAGGCGGTGGATCAGCGTCTCGAGCGAGAACAGCAAGTCGGCGTTGGCCGGCCACGCGTCCGGCCCGGGGCGCGCATCGATCTCGATCGCGTCGACGCCCGGCAGGACGGCGATCCGACGGAGCAGGTGCACGTGCCAAAGGCGCGGCCTCCGACCGTCGAGACGCAACCTGAGACGCATGCCGCCGACCGATCCCTCTCGAACGTCCCGGCGAACGCCGCGTCCCCGCCCGTCGCGTTCGGCGCCAGGAACCGGGATACCCGGTGCAATCCGTCGTTGCGATCTATCACCAATTTCGTGACCGAGAAGATAACCTTGAAGACAGAGGCCGCCGCCCGATCGACATTAACCCTTACCCGAAGAAGCGAGGTCCGAACCCGGGGTACTACGCAGTCTTGAGGGATTTTCATTCAGTCGCGCGCACCTTGCAGTATCCGGTCAGGCGTCCGTAAAACTGACCCAATTTGACACGACGGTGGCCCACGGTGGCACAGCTGAACAGAAACCTTGCCGTTTCGGCCTGGATCGAGCCGGTCGCGCCCGAGCGCGTGGTCACATCCAAGCCCGAGACCACGGCCGAGCTCGGCGACCTGTGGCGCATCCTGTTCCGGCGCTGGAAGCTGATCCTCGGCACGGCGAGCGTGCTGGGCTTGGCGGCCCTGGCCTACGCCGTCCTCACGCCGTCCCTCTATACCGCGACCGCGCAACTCATGATCGATCCACGCGACCGCGTCGTCGTGAACAACGACGTCAATCCCGGAGCGCTGTCGCCCGACGGCGGCGTGACGCAGGTCGAGAGCCAGGTCCGCGTGATCGAATCGGACACCGTGCTGTCGCGCGCCATCGCCGAGACCGGGCTGGACAAGGATCCCGAGTTCGGTGCGGCGAGCACCGGCATCGTCGGGCGCGCCGTGCGCTCCCTCCGTGAGATGATCGCCGGGCGGCAGCCGGACAAGGTCGTCGACGCACGCGGGCAGTCCCTCGACCGGCTTCGGCGCAAGCTCTCGGTGAAGCGTGCCGACAAGGTCTTCGTCGTCGACGTGATCGTCACCACCACCGATCCGGACAAGTCGGCGCGGATCGTCAACGCCATCGCCAAATCCTACCTGTCGGACCAGACCGAGGCCCGGGCCGAGGGCGCCAAGCGCGCATCGGGCGAGCTGCGCGGCCGCCTCGACGACCTGCGCAACGCGGTGAACCAGGCCGACCTGCGGCTGGAGGACTACAAGGCGAAGAACGGCCTGATCGCGTCCAGCGGGCGCCTCGTCGGCGAGCAGCAGCTCACCGACAGCAACGCCCGCGTGGTCGCGGCCCGAACCCGCACGGCCGAGGCGCGCGCCCGCCTCCAGGGCGTCAAGGACGCCCGCGGACGGCCCTTCGCCGCCGGCGCGACGCCCGAGGCGATCCAATCCTCGGTGATCGACCGCCTGCGCGGCCAGTACGCCGAGCTGGCGAGCAAGGAGGCGGACCTGCGCACCAATCTCGGCGAGCGGCACCCGTTCATCGCCGCGACGCGGGCGCAGATGCAGGACGTGAAGCAGCTGATCGACGGCGAGCTCGGCCGCATCGCTCAGGCGGCGGAGTCGGAGTATCAGCGGGCGCAGGCCAACGAGCGCACGCTCACCGCCGACCTCGAGAAGCTCCAGAAGCAATCCGCGGTCAGCGCCCAGTCGAGCATCCGCCTGCGCGAGCTGGAGCGCGACGTCGACGCGAGCCGCACCGTCTACAACAACTTCCTCGTGCGCTCGCGCGAGCTGAAGGAGCAGACCGGGATCGACAGCACGAACGCCCGCGTCATCACCTGGGCGCGCCCGCCGGCGGACGCCTCCTGGCCGCCGCGGCTGTTCCTAGTGCTTGCGGCCTCGCTCGCCGGCCTCGGCCTCGGCACCGGCTTCGCCCTGGTTCGGGAATATGCCGAGCCGACGGTGCTGTCGCAGCGCCAGCTCGAGCGCCTGTCGAACGCGCCGGTCGTCGCGACCCTGCCGCGCCTGCGCCGCCGGAGCGACGGCGCCAGCGCGTCGGCGGCGGGCTTCACCCTCGACCACCTCCACGAATCGACCGATGGCGGCCGCTCGATCAGCATCCTCGTCACCTCCGGCGAGGCGGACGACGCCGACCGCAAGGCGGTGATCGACCTGCTCGCCTCCGTCGCGGTGGCGCGCGGCGAGCGGGTGCTGATCGTCGACGCCGACATGCGGATCGACGATTCGAGCGTCGGCGGCCTCCTCGACGTGCTCCGCGGCGAGCAGAGCCTGAACGCCGTCACCCGCCTCGATCCTGCGACCGGCGCGCGTCGGATGGGCATGGGCGACGCGCAGAAGCCGGTGCGCGACGCGTTCCTGCGCACCAACGTCGAGCGCTTCCTCGCCGGGGTGAAGGGGCGCTACGAGCTGGTCATCCTCGACGGCGGCGTCTTGTCCGAGAACCTGCGGATCGGGCCGGTCGCGGCGGCCGCCGACCGCCTGCTGCTGATCGTGCGCAACGGCGCCACCCGCCAGCGCGACCTCCTCAGCCTCGTCGGCACCTCGGAGGCCCTGGGCCGGCCGGTCTCCGGCTCGCTGCTGCTCGACGCGCGCGCGGCGAGCTGAGGAACCGATCGTGACGCAGGCGTACCGCCCGACGACGCCGGCGCACGCGGCCCGGCGGCAGCCGCAGGCGTTCCCGCTGCCCTCCCTCTCGCGGTTCGAGTCCTGGGCCCTGGTCGTGCTCGCCCTGGTCACCTGCGGCCTGTCGGGCGGCATGCTCTGGGCCGTGGGCATCAACTACGACGGCATCACCGGCTCGGCGGCGCAGAAGGTCCATCCCGCGACCTACCTCGCGGTGTTCCTGTTCGGCTGGACGATGCTGCGGGCCGGCAACCCGGTGATCCCGATGGCGGCGGCGGCCGAGCGGCGTCCCGCGAGCGTGCTGCTCTGCCTCGTCGGCTTCGGGCTGCTCGCCTTCATCGCCTCGCGGAACGGGACCGGGCTTGCCGGCTCGCTCGACACCTACGTGCTCACCGGCCTCGTCGTGATCCTGATGGCCGACCGGGACGCGATCACCATGCGGCACGTGGAGATCGTGGTGCACGCGGTCATGGTCGCCAACGCCGCGCTCGGCCTCGTCGAGTTCGTGAGCGGCCAGCGCTTCTTCCCGTTCCGCATGGACGGGCAGGCCTTCGACACCGACACGCGCTCGGCGGCGCTGCAGGGCCATCCGCTGGCCAACGCGACGTTGACCGCCTGCTACATCCTCGCCCTGTTCAACGGCGGCGGCCAGCTCCGTCCGATCACCCGCGCCGGCTTCATCACCCTGCAGCTGGTGGCGCTGATCACCTTCGGCGGACGCTCGGCGACGGTGGTGACGCTGTGCTTCGGCAGCGTCTTCGCGGTGGTCGCCCTCAACCGGGCGCTCCGCACCGGGCGCGTGCCGCTGCTCGGGGCGGCGATCGCCGTGTTGATGCTGACGATGGTGCCGATCGTCGTCGGCGGGCTCGCCGTCGGCGGCTTCTTCGACGCGCTGCTCGAGCGCTTCGTCTCGGACGGCGGCAGCGCCAATGCCCGCGTCGAGATGCTGGCGATCTTCGATGCGATCCCGTTCCGCGATCTCCTGGTCGGGCCCGATCCGTCGATCGTCGACACCCTGCGTCGGATGTACGGCCTCGAATGGGGCATCGAGAACCCGATCGTGCGCAGCCTCCTCTACAACGGCGTCGCGATGACGGTGCTGCTGATCGTCGCGATCGCGCTGTTCCTCTACGAGGTGGCGCGGCAGTGCCGGCACGGCGTGTTCCTGCCGATCCTCGCCTTCGTCGTGCTGATCAACACCTTCGAGAGCATCGGCGGGAAGACGACCCTCCTCGCCAAGTTCGCGCTGATGCTGCTGGTGCTGTACCCGCGCCGCCCGCTCAGCGCCTCGCCGTCCCCGGCATCGTCAGGCCCAGCGCGGCGATGATCGCGGGATCGATGCGGTGGGCGTCGTCCATCAGGCCGAGCCCGTCGAACAGGTTCCAGAACGCCCAGGCGAAGCCCGCGGCCTCCGCCGCCTCGCGGACGTCGCGGATGTAGCGGGCGCGATCGGGGGCGCGCGACGCGACGTAGCGCGCATCGCTCCTCAGGGCGCCGAACTCCCCCATCAGGATCCGTCGCGGCGCGATGCCGTAGAGGTCGGCCCAGGTTCGGATGTCGGCGAGATTGCGTTCGAGGTAGCCGCGGTCCGGGTCGGCGGCGAAGTACTCCTTCATCTTCGTCTCGGTGACGGCGTAGGCCGCCGCCTTGTCCGCGTCGGAGGTCGCGGTGTCGGCGCGCATGCGGGCGCGGACCGCCGCCAGCGTCGCGTCAAGCGTGCCCGCGCGCGCCGGCCACGGCACGTCGTTGAGCGCCCGATAGATCGGCTCGTCCTTCATCCAGGGCGCGCCCTGGTGCGAGAACAGGTAGGGCTCGTAGAAGTGGAAGGTGAAGAGCACCGGAGCGAGGGCGGCGAAGGAGGCGGGGTCGAGGGCCGTGAGGCCCGAGCCCATGCCGCCGCAGGCGCCGGTCGCGACCAGCGTCATGGCAGGCGCCGCCTTCCGCGCCGCGCCGAGGAGCGCCGCCTGCACCCGGTTCCAGGCCACCGCCCCGCAGGCCTGCGGCGGCTCGTTGACCGGTTCCAGGGCGATGCGGCCGGGCGCCCGCCCGCCGAAGCGCCGGGCGAGCTCGACGACGACGTCGCGGTAGGCGGGAAGCAGCGGCGCCGTCGCCGTCCCGTAGAACCGATCGGGGTTGTAGTGGTGGGTCGCGGCGTTGGCCTGGACGTTCAGCACCAACGACAGCCGGCTCGCGAGGATCAGATCGACCGCCTCGGACAGCATCGCGAACAGCCGCTCCCGCTGCGCGCCGGCGAAGGCGGCGAACGGGCCGGGATCGATCGGCAGGCGCACGAAATCGAATCCGGCCTCCGCCAGCTGCCGCAGGTCGCCGGCATTCGGCACCGGGCGGTCGGGCTGGAACGGCGGCCAGGCGTAGTCGGTGCGCGGCGCGGGGTATTCCCGGGTCAGCGAGAACCACGGCCACAGGCTGATGCCACGGCGCAGCACCACCGGCTCGGGCGTCGCGGCTGCGACCGGCCCGGCGAGCGTCATGGCGAGCGCGCCGCCGATCACCGTACGGCGGTCCGTCGCCATCGTCAGGCGACCGGATCCGCCGCGGCGCCGGCCGTCCGGCGGAGCGGCAGGCCGCCCGCACCCGGGCGCATCGCCGGCACATCGTCCGTGATCGGCTCGGACATCGGCGGATATCCGCCGAGCCGGCGCGCCTCGCGCTCGTAGGCGGCCAGGATGTCGTTCCACGAAAAGGCGGCGGACCTCCGCCGGGCCGCTGCACGGGCGGCCGCGACGGCCGCGTCGTCGCCGAGAACGGTCTCGATCGCCCGCTCGCATCCGTCCACGTCGGAGAAGTAGAACTGGCCGTCGCCCGCAGTGCCGCGATTGAAGGCGTTGTCGTGCGCGATCACCGCATTGCCGGCCCACAGGGCCTCGACCAGCGAAGGGTTGGTGCCGCCGACCGTGTGCCCGTGTAGGTAGGCGCGGGCATGGTGGCGCAGCGCCTGGACCGTCTCGGCCTCGTAGATCGCGCCTGGGAACACCACGCCCTCCCCTGCCGCTCGCCGCAACGCCCGGTGGTAGGCGTTGCTCGGGTCGAACGTGCCGAGCACCACCAGCTTGGCAGAGCGCGGCTTCCTTGAGAACGCCTCGACGAAGGCCAGCACGTTGTTGTCGGGCTCGATCCGCGCGATCGAGACGAGGAATCGATCGGGTTCGAGCCCGAGCGTCTGGATCGGCGCTTCCTTCGGCGCGCGGATCGGGTCGCCGCCGTAGGGGATCGTCGCGATCGACCGGCGCGGACGGCGGGTCGCGAGATGGTCGGCGATCGCCGGGTGGTCGGCGATCAGCCGGTGCGAGCTCCAGGCCGCGATCCACTCGCTCACCCAGAAGAACGCCCGCACCGCCAAGGACCATTTCGGGCGCCGCCACTCGATGCCGTCCATGTTGGTCAGGATCGTGGCGCCGCGCAGCCTGAGATACGGCAGGAAGATCGCCCCGTTGTAGCCGAGCACGAGGCAGACGCCGCCGCGCGTCACGGCGTCGTGCGCGCAGAACGCGTCGAAGGCCAACGTCGCCGCCGGGCCGGTCGCGGCGACCTCCACGGTGATCAGCTCGATCCCCCGCCACATCGTGGTGGAGACGCGCCGCCCGACCCGCTCGACATCCCGCTCGCAGTAGACGCCGACGCGCCAGCCGCGCGCGGCGAGATGCAGCGCGAGCCGTTCCGCGAACGTCTCGAACCCGCCATGCGACGCAGGGATGCCGCGCGTCCCAAGAATTAGGAGCGCCGGCGCAAGATCCCGCATACGCGAACCCCTTCCGATTTCAGTCAACTTCCGGTATGCGAGAAGACTTACTAACGAAGCGTCTCCGGAATACAACCAATAGTTGTTGCATCAGTGGTTAATTCAACTTATGCGTGCTGATCCAATACTTCGAACCGGGTATTCTTTCACGGACGGGAATGTTCGGGCGCCGGGCGGGTTCCTCGCCGCGCGGGACGGACGCGCCGTCCGCCGCATCACCTGCGTGCATCAGGGCTACGAGCTCTACGGATCGGATCGCAGCTTCTGCGAGACGGTGCGGACGATCCGCGAGGCCTATCCGCAGGCCTGGATCGACGTGGTGCTGCCCAAGGCCGGCCCGATCGTCGCGATGCTGGAGGACGCCGCGTCGCGGATCGTGATCGAGCCGATCTGGGTGCTGCGCCGGCGCAACCTGCTGCGGCTGGCGACGCTCGGCATGGCAGCCCTGCCCTTCGCCGTCGCCCGCGCGCTCCGGCGCATCCGGGCCAGCGATCTCGTCTACGTGAACACCACCGTCGTGGCGGACTACCTGCTGGCCGCGCGGCTCCTGCCCGGCCGAACCGTCGTCCATGTCCATGAGATTCCGGAGGGGGCGACCCTGACGGTGCTGCGCAACCTGATCCGCTGGAGCCGGGCGAACATCATCTTCAACTCGCGGGCGACGCAGGCCGCCTTCGCGATGCCGAAGGATGCGACCGTGCGCGTGGTCTACAACGGCATCGCCGGCCCGGCCCTGCCCAACACCGCGCGCTACGACGGCAGCCGTCCGCTGCGCCTGCTGATGCTCGGGCGGATCAGCCGCATCAAGGGCCAGGAGGTCTTGGTCGAGGCGATCCGGCGGCTGCCGGAGGCGATCCGGTCGCGCATCGAGCTGAAGATCGTCGGCAGCGCCTTCGAGGACGACGCCCGCGAGGCGGCGCTGGCCGCACAGGTCGCCGAGGCCGGACTGTCGGGGCAGGTCACCTGCTCGCCGTTCGTCGCCGACCCCGCTTCGCTCTACCGCTGGGCGGACGTGGTCACGGTGCCGTCGCAGCTGCCGGAGTCGCTCGGACGCGTCGCGATCGAGGCGCTGGCCTACGGCATCCCGCCGTTGGTCTCCGGCATCGGCGGCCTCACCGAGATCGTCGAGGATCGCGCGACCGGATGGGTCGTGCCCCCCGGCAACGTCGAGGCCTTGTCGCGGGCGCTCGCCGAGATCGTCACCCGCCCGGACCTGTGGACGGGGTATCCGGCGGCGGCGCGCTCCCGCTACGAGCGCATCTTCGACGAGAAGCTCGCGGCCGAGGGAATCGCGGCGATGCTGCGCCTGACCTTCCAGGGCGAGCCCGCCCGTGTGCCCGGCACCCGCACGCCGGCGAACGCCCCGTCGAACTCCGCCGGCTGACGGGGGCGGTCCGCCCGACCGCCGGACCTGCGAAGCCCGCCGGCATCGGCCCTCTTGTGCGTGCTCTGCGCAACGCTCCGTTAGCCAAGACCGAAGCCGGTCGCCGGCATGCTCGACCCGGCCCGGAACCGGTTTCGAAACGAAGTCTTGACGATACGGTCGAGCTTACAGCCTCCGGTGATCGCTTCGTAAGTATTCTCCTGCGATCGTTTCGGCGGACGTTGTTCCATCGTTCGACCGCACGCGGTATTGCTGTTCCTCATCCACTGCACATCGCGCCTGCGGTTGCGACACTCACACGATCTCGCCGGATCGCGTTCGCGCTCCGGTCTTCCGTGCTTCGACCCGCTTTCGGCCCCATGGCCGGCACGGGCATGAGAGATGGGATATGATCAGCACCTTCATCGAGCAGATCCTCGATCGCATCTCGGCCGCCAACCTCCTCGCCGCCGGCCTCCTGCTCGCGACCGCCCTCGGTTGCGCCGTGATCGCCTATTGGCGGACCGTCGAGGAGAAGTCCTTCGCAGAGTTCTTCGAGTTTTTGCTGCCGCACGAGGTGATCACCCACCCGTCCGCGCGCGCCGACCTGCTGTTCTACATCACCCGCAAGGCGATCATGCCGTTCCTGCTGATTCCGGCGGCCGTGACCTTCGTCGTCGCGGTCGGCTACGCGACCAACAAGATCGTCGGCACGATGTTCGGCATCGATGCGCCGCTGATGGGCGGGTCGCCGGGCCCGATCACGGTGATCGTCTTCACCGTGACCATGCTGCTCGCCTACGACATCTCCTATTACCTGTATCACACCGCTCAGCACCGGTTCCCGTTCCTGTGGGAGCTGCACAAGGTTCACCATTCGGCCGAGGTGATGGTCGGCATCACCAAGGATCGCGTCCACCCGCTCGACGAGCTCATGAACCGCGCCTGGGACGGCGTCATCCCCGGCATCTGCTTCGGGTTGTGGACCTTGATCGCACTCAACCCGGTGGAAGTCACGGTGTTCGGCGTCAACGTCTACATCATGCGCAACATCCTGATGATGGACTTCGTCCGGCACACGCATTTCAAGATCTCGTTCGGCAAGCTCAACAACCTGATCCTGTGCCCGCACTGGCACCAGCTGCACCACAGCACCAACCCGCGCCACTACGACAAGAACTTCGGGCTGCTGTTCTCGTTCTGGGATCGGGTCTTCGGAACCCTGTGCGTTCCCGAGCCGAACGAGAGCTTCAAGTTCGGCCTCGTCGACCGCGACGTGCGCGACTACCAGTCGCTGAACGGCCTCTACATCCTGCCGCTCAAGAAGATGTGGCGGGTCGTCAAGCGCCGCTTGAAGCCGCGTCGCGCCGCCCCGATCCAGGCCCGGGAAGGGTCGCAGCCGTGAGCGCGGAGCGTTTCGAGATCGTCCGCACGGGCGAGCGGCTCGCCGAGGTCGGCCCGGCCTGGACCGCCCTGTGGCGTGAATCCGGTGCGCTGGTGTTCCAGAGCCAGGCCTGGATCGCCGCATGGTGGGCGACGGTGCCGGATCGGGAGCGGCGCGCCTTGCAGATCGTGCTGGCCTGGCGCGGCGACGCCCTGGTCGCGGTGCTGCCGATGGCGACCTGCCGGCGGAAGGGGCTGCGCCTGCTCGAATGGGCGGCCAAGGACCACACCGATTACGGCGACGCCCTCCTGGCCGGCGACGATCCCGGTCTCCTGCGGCGGATGTGGGGGCATCTCTCGGCCGCCGGCGGGTTCGACCTGGTCTACCTGAACCGCCTGCTTCCGGGTGCGAAGGCACGGGCGCTGCTCGATCCGAGCCAGGCGGCCGGCGTGCGCCTGCGACCGAACCATCGCAGCGAGGTCAGCTTCCGCGTCGCCGGCGATTGGCCGACGGGCGAGGCCTGGGTCGCGGCGCAATCGAAGAAGACCCGCCAGAATTATCGTCGCGGCCAGAAGTTCATCGGCGAATCCGGCCCGTTGCGCTTCCGCCTGCTGCCGCCCGACGCGCCGATGGAGCCGGTGCTGCTGCGGCTCGCCGACCTGAAGCGCAAGTGGCTCGCCGGCAACCAGCTCGAATCGAACCTCTACGACGAGGGGTCGCCCGCGCTCTCCGCCCTGGTGCGGGTGCTGGCCGAGACCGGCCTGCTGCGCGCCTTCGTGCTCGAATGCGATGGCGTCATCGTCGCGGTGTCGATCAACTTCGTCCAGGCCGGCACGATGATGGCCTTCGTCACCACCTACGATCCGGCGTTCGAGCGCGGCTCGCCCGGCATGGTGCTGATGATGGACTACATCCAGTGGTCGATCGACCAGGGGCTGCACACCGTCGACTTCCTGTGCGGGGCCGAGGCGTTCAAGAGCCGTTTCGCCACCACCAGCGTCACGCTCGACGCCTTCATGGGCCGCAGGACGCTGCCGGGCGCCGCCGCGATGATGCTCGATTCCTGGAACCTCGTGGTCCGCGAGATGCGCCGCCGCAGCGGCACGCCGCCGCCGCAGGTTGCAGCGGCGAGCGAAGCCGCCTGAACCCGGAACGCCGGCGTCCGTTCACGCGGCGGCCGCCGGTGCCGACGTGCCGGCCGCGAAGCGGTCGGCGGCCTCGCGCACCCGCCCGTCGGGATGGCGGGACCGGTCGCGGAACGCCTTCGCCGACCACAACGCGGTGACGCATTCCGACACCGCGAGGCCGATCAGCGCGAAGGGCGGCGCCAGGGTGAGCAGCAGCGGCACCATGATCAGGAAGCCGATGCCGGCGCTGACCAGGGCGCCTGCGGCGATCACCCGGAACGCGGCGGACGCTTCGAGGAACGCTCGCGGGATGGCGTAGAGCAGCGCGATCGTCACCACGCACCAGACGCCGAAACCGATCGCGGCCATCGGCTCGCTTGCGAAGCGCCCGTTGAACAGGTGCCGCTCGATGATCGGCAGCGCCGTCCACATCGCGACCCCGTAGGCGAGGCAGGCGAGGCCGATCAGGGCCGTGCTGCGCACGACGAGGCGCCGCGCCTCGCGCCGGCGGCCCGCGGCGAGCAACGCCGAGATCTCCGGCAGGACCATGTTGTTGAGGGCGTTGGTCGGGATCCGCAGCGGCGCGAACAGCACCAAAGTCGCGGCGATCGGCGCATAGGCCGCGGGCCCGGCCAGCAGCGCGAACAGCAGCGTCAGCCCCTGGCCCTGGACGGTCGTGCCGGTGACGCCCAGCAGCGACCAGGCCAGCGTGCGCCAGATCTCCAGGTAGCGCCGCCGCACGCTGGCACGGAACGAGACCCGGACCGGTCGCCCGATCGCCGCCAACGCCACGGCGATCCCGGCCGCGTGCGCGGCCGCGATGCCGAGGAAGGCGTGCTCGAGCAGGGCGTCGTCGCCGGCATGGAGGAAGACGACGAGCGCCAGCCCGCAGGCCGAATAGACCATGTCGCTCGCGCCCGCGACCCAGGGCGCGCGGCGCGCCAGCAGCACGATCCGCAGGTAGCTGCGGAAGGCGTAGAGCCCGACGAAGGCGCCGCCGGCGAGCGCCGTGACCCCGAGCACCGGCGCGAGCCCGACCGACACAGCGGCGGCCATCAGCAGCGCGACGGCGGTCGCTCCGGAGCCGAACACCATGTCGTGGCCGCGTTCCGCCGGGCGGCCGAGACTGCGCGCGAGAAAGAGCGTCGCCGGCACCGCGACGAGGGCCCGGATGTACGTGACGCCGACGGCGCCGATCGTGAACACGATCGCGAACAGGCCGTACCCGTGGGCGCCGAGCTCCCGCACGAGCACGATGTTCAGGACGAAGTGGAACAGGCTCTGGATCAGTTCGCCGGACAGGATCACGGCGAAGCGCCGACCGAAGCGTCCGATGTCCGGAAGCCTCATGCGCCGCGTCCCCGACGGTCGGAGAGCGCGCGGCACCGTGCAGCAATCACGCGCGCGACGCCAGTCCGTGTCTGAATGTTTCCGTGTCCGGCCATGATATCGATCTGACGAGGTGAAGGTGTCTTCGAGACGAACGATCGCCCAGTGTGATATCCGAATCGACGAATGATCACGCGTTTGCCTAGGACGAATCTCGCATATCTTTTTGCAACGCACCATGCGATCGCGGGTTACGTAGATCGTCGCCGGCCGACTACGCATGCGGATCGTCCTGCCCGCGAAACGTCATGCGCCCGGCTCGCGGTTCCCCTACGTCGGGAACGCCGTTTGGTTTCAGCGGGGCTTGATCGGCCGGCCGCGATGCCGCAAGCCCGACACCCATCGATCCATCGGCCGCCCGTGACGCCTCGCGCAGCACCTGCTTCATCCGCACGATCCGGTTCGGCACCGCCAGAGGGGCGGCACGGGCGCGGCGCACGATGACGCGCCTCAGCGACGACTGCTTCGATCCGTCGGTGCCGGTGATGACCGTCGCCGAGGCGACGGCGATGATCCTGTCGCGGCTCCCCGTGGTGGCCGGCGTGGAATCCGTTCCGCTGTCGCAAGCCGACGGCCGCATCGCCGCCGAGGATGTTTCGGCGGCGATCGACGTCCCGCCCTTCGACAATTCGGCGGTCGACGGTTACGCGGTGCGCTTCTCCGACCTGTCCGAGACCGGATCGACGCTGCTGCCGGTCCGCGGGCGCCTGCCGGCCGGCGCCGCGCCGTCGGCGCTTTCCGCGCGCGCCGCCGACCGGATCTTCACCGGCGCGGCGATGCCGGAAGGTGCCGACACGGTGGTCATGCAGGAGGACGTCGAGGTCACGCCCGCTGGCGTCGTGCTGCCGTCCGGCATCGTCCGCGGCGCCAATCGTCGCCCGGCGGGCGAGGACATCGCGCGTGGCAGCGTCGCGATCCCCGCCGGCCGTCGGCTGCGACCGCAGGATCTGGCGCTCGCCGCCGCGATCGGACGCGGCGCCATTCCCGTGCGGCGGGCGTTGCGCGTCGCGGTGTTCTCCACGGGAAACGAGCTGACGGAGCCCGGCGGCGCGCGCGCGGCGTCCGGCATCCACGACAGCAACCGCGTGATGCTGATCGCGCTGCTGCGGCGGCTCGGGGCCGATGCCCGCGACCTCGGCATCCTGCGCGACGACCCGGATGTGCTCGCCGCACGCCTGCGCGAGGCGGCGCAGGGGCACGACCTGATCCTCACCTCGGGCGGCGTCTCGGTCGGCGAGGAGGATCACGTGAAGAACGCGGTCGCCGCCGCGGGATCGCTCGCCTTCTGGCGGCTGGCGATCAAGCCCGGACGCCCGGTCGCCATGGGGGTGGTCGCCGGCACGCCGTTCGTCGGGTTGCCCGGCAATCCGGTCGCGGCCTTCGTCACCCTCGCCTTCGTCGTCCGGCCGCTTCTCGATCGCCTCGGCGGCGCGGTCCATACGGAGCCCAGAGGCATGCCCGTGCGGGCCGCCTTCGCGCTGTCGCGAAAGCCGGGTCGGCGCGAGTTCCTGCGCGTCTGCGTGCATCGAGCCGCCGACGGGGCCTGCGAGGCGACGCTGTTCCCGCGACGCGGCTCGGGCACCATCACCTCGCTCACCGGCAGCGACGGCTTCGCCGACGTGCCCGACCATCTCGACCGGATCGATCCGGGAGACGTTCTGGCATTCCACGCCTTTGCCGCGATGTGGTGACGGCGTGATCGTCGGCGATGCGGCACCGCAACCGCTAGGCTCCAAGCGCGATGCCGGCTATCGTCGAGGTCGCATCGGCATCGTTGCTGCCGGTTGAAGGCGAGCGCATCATGAAGCCCCACGCCGCGGTCAGCGACGTTCCCCCGCCGCCGGGCAAGCGCCCGTTCGTCCTCGTCGGCCTGGTGGCGGCCGGCCTGTTCGGTTGGGGCGGCTACGGGCACTGGAAGCAGTCCGCCGCCGCCACGGAGACGCAGCGCAAGGTGCGGGAGACCGTGCCGGCCGTGCGCGTCGCCGCGGTCGAGCGCAGCGACAAGCCGGTCGACCTGACCCTGCCCGGCGATACCCAGGCCTTCGCCCGCGCCGCGATCTTCGCCCGCGCGACCGGCTACATCGCCGAACGCCGCGTCGACATCGGGTCGCGGGTCAAGGCCGGCGACATCCTGCTGCGGATCGCGGCGCCCGAGCTCGACCAGCAGCTCGCTCAGGCCGAGGCGCAGGCCGGGCAGATGCGGGCGCAATTGCTTCAGGCGAAGGCGCAGGTCGATCAGGCGCGCGCCAACGTCAATCTCGCCAACCTCACCAACAACCGCACCTCGACGCTGGCGACGCAGGGCTGGGCCTCGCGCCAGAACGCGGACAACTCGCAGGCGGGCGTGCTGAGCCAGGGCGCCTCCCTCGCGGCCGCGGAAGCCGGGGTGAAGGTCGCCGAGGCCAACATCAAGGCGCAGGACGCGACCGTCGATCGCCTCAAGGCGCTCACCAGCTTCAAGGACGTGGTCGCCCCCTTCGACGGGGTCGTCACCACCCGCAGCGTCGACGTCGGCGACCTGGTCAAGGCCGACGGAAGCGGCACGGCGCTGCTCGGCATGGATCGCGACGACATCCTGCGCATCAGCGTGAACGTGCCGCAGAACGCGGCGATCGGCGTCAGGAAGGGCGTCGTCGCCACGATCAAGGTGCCGCAGATTCCGGACCGCACCTTCTCGGGTCGGGTCGAGCGCAGCTCGGTGGCGCTGCTGACCGCGTCGCGCACCCTGACGACGGAAGTCGACGTGCCGAACCCCGACGGGACGCTGCGCGCCGGCCTCTACGTCTACGTGACCCTGCAGATTCCGCGTCCTGAGCCGGCGGTGATCGTTCCCGCCGAGGGCCTGGTGTTCAACCAGGGGGGCACCCAGGTCGCGGTCGTCGGAGACGACGACAGGGCCGAGTGGCGCTCGGTGCATATCCGGCGCGATTTCGGGACGACGATCGAGATCGACCAGGGCCTGACCGGGCAGGAGCGGATCGTGCTCGGGCCGCCGGCCGACCTTCGCGACGGCCAGCGGATCAAGCGCGATGGCGGCCCCGGCGAGGCCAAGCCGGTCCAGGCGGCGGCGCGCTGAGGGCGCTCAGTTCACCCGGACGATGAGCTTCATCTTCGGGTGGATGCCGCACAGCACGAGGAAGGTGCCGTTCTTCTCGAACGTCACCGGCGTGCGGCTGCCCGGGACCTGATCGCCGGAATCGAAGTTGAAGGCGTCCGACTCGATGTAGATGTGGTGGAGCAGGTCGCTGTCGTCGTTGACGATGGTGATCGTGTCGCCGCGGGTGACGACGAGGCTGTTGGGCTGGAACGCCCGGCCCTTCTGCGACACGAGGTGACCGCTCGCTTCCAGCCGGCCGACGAAGGCCATGCCTGCCAGAACGCCCGCGACCAGCGCCGCCGCCGTGCCGGCGACGGAGCGTGGGGCCGAGCGTGGGCTCGCGCGGCCGATCACCGATTCCCTGAGGTTGGGCATGGCGTCCTCGAAGATCACGCCTCATGGTTGCGCGGCCGTGGTTAAGATTCTGCTGATGTCGACGGCGGCTTTCGCGTGTTCCACAACGTAACTGCAGCGTTGCATCGGGCTTCGGTACGATCCTCGGTGCCCGATCCAGCCGCCGATACGCGGCGCACCGGCTAATGGCGCCTTAACATTTCGCATTTAACTTGGCCGAGCGCGGGCAGAAAGAAGCTACGTCTCGATGCGATGGAATGGGACCGGACCGAATAGGAGGCCACGCTCGGCAACGAGCGGGATGCCGCGCATGGTGGATGCGCGGGTGACCATCCGTGGCCGGATCCTCCTGGCGTTCCTGACCATGAGCCTGATCACCGGCGCGCTCGGTCTCTACGCGATCCGGGGCCTTCAGGATGCGGGCGAGCTCGTCAACCGCACCTACGACGAATCGCTGATGTCGATCAATTACGCGCGGGCCGCGGCAGCGGACTTCGCCAAGATGCGCTCCGCCTTCGCCCGGCGCATGGTGACCGGCGATCCGGCGGCCGCCTCCAAGCTCGATGCCGAGATCAACGAGCTCGCCGCGACGCTCTCCGACGACCTCGGGATCGCCGTCGAGCGCTCGCAATCCGACCGTGTGATCCGTTCGGCCAAGGCCGTCCAGGAGGGCGTGGAGCTCTGGGAGTCGATGCGCCACGGCCTCGACGGATCGACCGGCAAGAGCGCCGCCTGGGACGCCCTCGACCGCCAGGCCGGCATCGTCGACGGGCAGATCGAGCTTCTGGTCAACTATACCGCCGGCGACGGTTTCGTCTTCCGCCAGACCGCCCGGACCGTCGTCGCGCAGGAGATCCGCTTCAACGTGATCGCGATGGCGGTGGCGCTGATCCTGTCCGGCTTCGTCGCCTACCTGCTGAACCGCCGGATCATCGGCCCGCTCGCCTCGGCCTCGGCGGTCGCAGAGCGGATCGCGGCCGGCCGCCTCGACGACGCGGTGCCGACCGGCGGCCGCGACGAGCTGGGTGCGCTCCTGCGGGCCATGGCGACCATGCGCGACAACATCCAGGCGATGATGGAGCGCGAGGTCAGCCAGCGCCGCTCCGCCGAGGCACTGCTGGCCGACGCGCTCCAAAGCTCGCGCGAAGGCGTCGTGGTCGTCGACGCCCACGGGCGGATCGCTCTGGCCAACGCCCAGGCGCTGGAGTTCTTCAGCGGCCTGCGCTCGGCCGTCGAGGTCGGATCGTCGGTGATCGCGCTCGCCAACGGCGAGATCGACGCGCCGGCCCCGATGATCGACTGCGCGCGGACCCTGTCGCGCGACGGCGAGGTTCTGCTCGCCGACGGCCGCTGGTTGCGCGTCAGCCGCAGCGCCACGCAGGAGGGCGGGTTCGTCGCCGTGTGCAGCGACATCAGCGTCCTGAAGGAGCAGGAGGCCGGGCTCACGCAGACGAACCTGCGCCTCGACGCGGCGCTCGACAACATGAGCCAGGGCCTGTGCCTGTACGATGCCGACCACCGCCTGATGGTGGTGAACCGGCGCTACGCCGAGATCTACAACCTGCCGCCCGGTTCGGTCGTGCCGGGCATGTCGGCCGAAGCGGTGCTCCAATGCAGCCTCGGCGCCGGCCACCATCCGGGCTCGACCCTCGCCGATATGCTGCGCGAGGCCGCCTGCATCTTCGGGACGAGCCGCCAGCGCACCCATTTCCAGGAACTCGCCAACGGCCGGGTCGTCGCCATCGAGCAGCGGATGACCGCCGATGGCGGCTTCGTCGCGACCTACGACGACGTGACCGAGCGGCGCCAGGCCGAGGCGCGGATCGCCTATCTCGCCCACCACGACACCCTCACCGGCCTGCCGAACCGGATCCTGTTCAGCGAGCAGGTCGACGCCGCGATCGCGCAGGCCGGGCGCGGCACCGGCTTTGCCGTGTTCTGCCTCGATCTCGACGATTTCCGGCCGGTGAACGACACCCTCGGCCACGTGGTCGGCGACGAGCTGCTGCAGGCGGCGGCCAACCGGATCGGCGCCTGCATCCGCGAGATCGACAGCTGCGCCCGCCTCGGCAGCGACGAGTTCGCGATCCTGCAGCGCGGGATCGACACCGCCGAGGATGCCGCCGTGCTCGCCCGCCGCCTCGTCGAGGTGCTGGGCGCGCCCTTCGTCCTGTCGAGCCACACGGTGACCCTCGGCGTCACCCTCGGGATCACCCTGGCGCCTTACGACGGCACGAGCTGCGAGAAGCTCCTGATGAACGCCGACGTCGCGCTGGCGCGGTCGAAGGTCGACGCCCGCGGATCGTTCCGGTTCTTCGAGCCGGAGATGGATGCGCGCCTGCAGGCACGCCGGCTGTTCGAGGTCGACCTGCGCGAGGCGGTCGCCAACGAAGCCTTCGAGGTCCACTACCAGCCGATCTACTGCCTCAACGCCGAGCGGATCTGCGGCTTCGAGGCGCTGCTGCGCTGGAACCACCCGGTGCGCGGATGGGTGTCGCCGGTCGAGTTCATCCCCGTCGCCGAGGAGCTCGGCCTGATCGTGCCGCTGGGCGAATGGGTGCTGCACCGCGCCTGCGAGGAGGCCGCCCGCTGGCCCGAGGGCCTGAAGGTCGCCGTGAACGTCTCGGCGGTGCAATTCACCTCCGCGAGCCTGATCACTGTCGTGCGCGAGGCCCTGCAGCGCACCGGCCTGCCCGGCCAGCGCCTCGAATTGGAGATCACCGAATCGGTGCTGGTCGCCAACCCGGGCGCGACGACGGCGATCCTGCACAATCTCAAGATGCTCGGCGCCCGCGTCTCGATGGACGATTTCGGCACCGGCTACTCGAGCTTGAGCTACCTGCGCAGCTTCCCCTTCGACAAGATCAAGATCGACCAGTCCTTCGTGCGCGACCTGTGCGCCGAGAACGGGACCGAGTTCATCGTCCGTGCGGTGATCGGCCTGGGCGCCAGCCTGCGGATGACCACGACGGCCGAGGGCGTCGAGACCGAGGCGCAGCTGTCCAAGCTGCGAGCCGAGGGCTGCGACGAGGTGCAGGGCTACCTGTTCAGCCGACCGGTTCCCTCGGTCGAGCTGCCCGCCCTGATCACCCGTTGGAACGGCGCGGCGCGGGCGATCGCCTGATCCGCGCCGGCCGGTTCGGCCGACGCGGATTCGATCGGTCGAGCCGCGGGCCGGCGGTCCTACTCCGCCGCCGCGTCGAGGCGCGGGCGTTCGATCACCGTGCGGCCGCGCTTGACCAGCTCGGCCGTGCGGAACGCCACTTCCAGGGCCTGCTCCGCGTTGAGGCGCGGGTCGCAGTAGGTATGGTAGCGATCCTGGAGGTCGTCGGCCGTCAGCGCGCGGGCGCCGCCCGTGCATTCGGTCACGTCCTTGCCGGTCATCTCCAGGTGGATGCCGCCCGGGATGGTGCCTTCAGCGGAATGGGCGCCGAAGAAGCCCTCGATCTCCTGCATCACCCGCTCGAACGGGCGCGTCTTGTAGCGGCCGGCCGAGATCGTGTTGCCGTGCATCGGATCGCAGACCCACACGACGCTGCGCCCCTCGCGCTCGATCGCGCGAACCAGGCGCGGAAGATGCTCGCCGACCTTGTCCGCCCCGAACCGGCAGATCAGGCTGAGCCGACCGGCCTCGTTGCCGGGATTCAGCTTGTCGACGAGCCGGATCAGGCCGTCGGCCTCCATCGACGGCCCGCACTTCAGGCCGATCGGGTTGCAGATGCCTCGGGCGTACTCGACGTGGGCGTGATCGGGCTGGCGCGTCCGGTCGCCGATCCACAGCATGTGGCCCGACGTGGCGTACCAATCGCCGGTCGTCGAATCGACGCGGGTCATCGCCTCCTCGTAGCCGAGCAGCAGCGCCTCGTGGCTGGTGTAGAAGTCGGTGGTCCGCACCTCCTGGTGCGTCTCGGGATTGATCCCGATGGCGCGCATGAAGTCGAGCGCCTCCGTCATCCGCTCGGCGACGTCGGCGTAGCGGGACGATTGCGGGCTGTCCTTGACGAAGCCCAGCATCCAGCGGTGCGAGTTCTCGAGGTTGGCGTAGCCGCCGGTCGCGAAGGCGCGCAGCAGGTTGAGCGTCGCCGCCGACTGCCGGTACGCCTCGAGCTGCCGGCGCGGGTCCGGGATGCGCGCCTCGTCCGTGAAGGTCAGGCCGTTGACGATATCGCCGCGGTAGCTCGGCAGGCTCACGCCGTCGAGCGTCTCGGTCGGCGAGGAGCGCGGCTTGGCGAACTGCCCGGCGATGCGCCCGACCTTCACCACCGGCGACGCGCCGGCGAAGGTCAGCACCAGTGCCATCTGCAGGAACACGCGGAAGAAATCGCGGATGTTGTCGGCCGAATGCTCGTCGAAGCTCTCGGCGCAATCGCCGCCCTGAAGCAGGAAGGCCTGCCCGGTGGAGACGCGCGCGAGCGCCGTCTTGAGCTTGCGCGCCTCGCCGGCGAAGACCAGGGGCGGGAAGCTCGCGAGCTGGGCCTCGACCGCTTCGAGGGCGGCCGGATCCGGATAGGCCGGCACCTGCTGAATCGGCAGGTCACGCCATGTCTTCGGTGTCCAACGCTCGCCCATCACACAACTCCCCCGCACCGTGCGGCGATCTTTCCTCCACGCCGAATCCTGGCGCGAAGCGCGGCTTATAGAGTGCTTTTTTCCGGGGAGCGAGATGAGGCCGGCGCAGGCCAGGGCGGATCGGGGGTCAGGTCCCGTATCCGCCTCCGCGAAGATCAGCCTTCGCCGTCCTCGACCTCGATGCCGTGCTCGGCCAGGATCCAGAAGATCGCTTCCAGGTCCTCCGCCGAGACGTCCCGGGGCGGAAGCGCCTCCTCCAGGTCCTCGTAGGTCAGGCAGCGGCTGCGCCGGGCCGCCGCCTTCGTCAGCAGCGCCTCGATCGCGCCCTGGATGTCGGGCGCCAGCGCGTCCCGGCTCGGCAGGGTGGTGGTGAAGGCTGGCCGGAGCGCGTCGGCCAGGAGGCCGTCGATCACGCGCTGACGCCGCGCCTGCGCGTCGCCGGCCGTCGGCACCGGCTCGGCCGGGCCGGCCTTGCCCGGCTCGCGCTTGCCGGGGTCTTTCTTGCCGGAGTCTTTCTTGCCCATCGATCGGATATGGCTCGTGAAACCGCGCCGTCGAGACCCGGCGCGACCGGGATCGTCAGCCGACGGCGACGGGATGCTTGGTCACCTGCGGGACCCGCATGGTGACCAGTTCCTCGGACGCGGTCGGGTGCACCGCGATGGTGCGGTCGAAATCGGCCTTCGTCGCGCCCATGGTCACCGCGATGCCGACCGCCTGGATGATCTCGCCGGCATCGTGCCCGAAGATGTGGACGCCCACGACCTTGTCGCTGGCGCAGTCGACCAGCACCTTCATCAGGATCTTCTCGTCGCGTCCCGACAGCGTCGCCTTCATCGGCCGGAAGCTCGCCTTGAACACGTCGATCTTGCCGAAGATCGCGCGGGCGGTGTCCTCGTTGTGGCCGACGACGCCGATCTCCGGGGTCGAGAACACCGCGGTCGGGATCAGGCGGTGGTCGACGCAGGCCGGCTTCTCGCCGAACACCGTGTCGGCGAAGGCGTGGCCCTCGCGGATCGCGATCGGCGTGAGGTTGGCGCGATTGGTGACGTCGCCGACCGCGTAGATGGAGGGCACCGCGGTCCGCGAGTAGGCGTCGACCGGGATCGCGCCGGCGGCGTCGGTCTCGATCCCAACGCGGTCGAGGCCGAGCCCGCCGACGTTCGGGCGCCGGCCGGTCGCGATCAGCACCTGGTCGACCGTGATCGTCTCGCCGTCGTCCAGCGTCGCGGCGATCCCGCCCGCGACGCGCTCGAGCTTCGCGAGGGTGCGCCCGAGCTTGAGCGACATCCGCCTGGCGTAGGCTTCGCCGAGCGCGTCGCGGATCTCGTCGTCGAAGCCGCGCAGCAGCCTGTCGCCGCGATGGAGCAGCGTCGTCCGGCTGCCCAGGGCCGCGAACACGCCGGCGAACTCGACGGCGATGTAGCCGCCGCCGATCACCAGGATGCGCTCGGGCAGCGTCTCCAGCTCGAACACCTCGTTCGAGGTGATCGCCAGCTCGGCGCCCGGCACCGCCGGTTCCTTCACCGGATGGGCGCCGACCGCCACCAGGATCACCTTGGCGGTCACGCGCGCGCCGCTGCCGACGAGGCGGATCGTGTGCGCGTCCTCGATCACGGCGCGCTCCGGCACCACCGTGACCCCGGCGCGGATCAGGTTGGCGTCGTAGATCCCTTCGAGCCGGGTCACCTCGGCGTCGCGCCTCCGCTTCAGGACGCTCCAGTCGAAGCGCGGTGCCTCGACGGTCCAGCCGAACCCGGCGGCGTCCTCGAATTCGTCGGCGAAGCGACCGGCATAGACCATCAGCTTCTTCGGCACGCAGCCGCGGATCACGCAGGTGCCGCCGACGCGGTACTCTTCCGCCATGGTCACGCGGGCGCCGTAGCCGGCCGCGATCCGCGCGGCGCGAACGCCGCCCGAGCCGCCGCCGATGACGAACAGGTCGACGTCGTAGGTGTCGGTCATGACGGGGTCCGATCGGGCGCGGCCGAGGGCCGGGGAAGGGGTGCCTGCGCGGTGCGGTGCCCGGCATCGCGCAGCCAGGTGATGGCAGCGCCGAGGCCGGCGGTCCACCACGCCGCCCAGGTGTTGTGCTCGACCAAGGCGATGGCCGCCGCCGCCGCGATCAGGGCGAGCGCCGTCGCGCGCTCGGCCGAATCCGAACCCGCAACCGGCGCGAGCATCAGCATCGAGACGGCCGCCACGAGCACGGCGCCGACGACGCCGAGCTCGGCCCAGACCTGAAGGAACGCGTTGTGCGGATGGCCGACCGCCAGAAGCGTGCGCATCTCGGGATCGAGGCGTTGGGCCACCGGCGTCTCGGCGAAGCGGGCGGAGGTGCCGAAGCCCGCCCCGACCCACGGATCCGCCGCGACCGCGGCGCCGAAGCTGCGGGCGATGGCGACGCGGGCGCGCGACGAGGAATGCACCAGCCGCTCGTGCGCGGCCTCCGGCATAAAGCGATCGAGCAGGTCGCCCTCCACCGGCGCCAGCGCCACCGCGAGGCCGAGGCTCAGCCCGGCCACGCCGACGGCGAGCCGGCCCGGCACGAGCCGCGCGAGGGCGAACATCGCCCCGCCGGCGATCAGCCCCATGGCGGCGGCTCCGCTCACCGAGCGCAGGATGCCGAGGGCCGCGAAGGCCAAGGCGACGAGGGCGAGAACCCGCCGGCCCTGCCGCCACAGCACCAGGGCGAGCGGGCCGGCGACGACGGCGAGGGTCAGCGCCGGGCGGTTGTAGACGAATTCCGCCACCCGCTGACCGAGCGCGCGCTGCAGCGGCAGGCCGGTGGCGAGGCCGACGGCGATGGTCAGCCCGGCGAGCACCACCATCGCCGCCGCGAGCGGAGCCGCGAAGGCCGGGATGCGCCCCGGCGCGAGGCGGACGAGGAGGTAGGCAGCGACGAGCGTCGGCAGGAACTCGCCGGCCATCCGCAGCGACAGCGCGGGGAACGGCGTCCAGGCCAGGGTGAGCGCGCACCAGGCGAGGAACGCCAGCGCGGCGAGGCCGACCGGCGTCGCGAGCGGCGGGACGAGGCGGCGCGGGACCGCGCCGGCATCCTCGACGCAGCGCCCGGCCAGGAACAGCACGGCCGCGATGGCGACGACGAGGGGGCTCGACCGGTTGGCCAGCGCCATCGCCAGGGGCATCACGGCGAGCGCGACGGCGCCCGCTGCATAAAGACGTCGGGACGGGGACACGGGCCGGCCGCGCGGTCGATTCGTGTGCCTACTGGAGCTGGTGCCCGCGCTTGCCCATCTCGGCGCGCACGCGGACCATGACGTATTCCGAGACTTCCTGGGTCCAGGTCTGCATCGCCTGCACCATCTCGTCGAGGATCTGAGGCTGGGTCTCGACGTAGCGCTTGCCGGCGGGCGAGCGGAAGAACGCCGCGATGTCCTGCAGCTCGGCTTCGCTCAGCTTGTTCGCGTAGATTCGCGCCGCGGTGTCGATGATGCGCTGCTTCTGCAGCTCCATCTCGGGGTTGAGGCCCTGCAGCACCTCGTCCAGATCCTTGCTCAGCTCGGGGCGGGTGACGGTCTGCTGCTTGATCTGCTCAGCGAAGGCCGGAATGATCGAGTCGAACGAGCGCGCGATGCCGGAATTGAGCATCACCTCGCGGGCGAGCGCGAGATGGTTGGCGCCGATCGTCGGGGCGCCGCGCGTGGCCGGGGCGGCGGGCGCGGCCGGCGTCGCGGCGGGCTTCTGAGGCGCAGCCTTCTGGGCCTGGGCGAGGCCGGGCGCAGCGGCGACTAGGGCCGCGACCAGCACGGGGAAGAGGCGGCGGGAGAGGACGGGCATTCCGGGCATTCCTGAAGCGAGGGGAAGAGCCGGCGCCGGCATCCGAGGCCGTCGCCGGGGCGCCGTCGGGCGCGCTGATGCAGCTATGCGAGGCTGCCGATCACGGTGATCTCGGCCTGCCCGTCGCGGTCCTCGGCGAGGATGGCCGCGGTGGCGATCCCGAGGAACAGGCCGTGCTCGACCACGCCCGGCACCGACCAGAGCAGCGCCGACAGCCGCTCGGGATCGGCGATCCGCCCAAGGCGCGCGTCGAGGATGTGGTGGCCGCCGTCGGTCGTGAGCGGCGCGCCGCCGGGGGCCATGCGCAGCGCGACCGCACCCGTGCAGCCGGCGCGCGCGATCGCCGCCTCGACGGCGCGCCGGGTCGCCGTGAGGCCGAAGACGTTGACCTCGATCGGCAGCGGGAAGGCGCCGAGCGTCCCGACGCGCTTGGCGGCATCGGCGATCACCACCATGCGGCGGCTGGCGCAGGCGACGATCTTCTCGCGCAGCAGCGCCGCGCCCCCGCCCTTGATCAGCCGGAGATCGGCATCGACCTCGTCGGCCCCGTCGATCGTCAGGTCGAGCTCGGGCAGTTCCTCCAGCGTCGCGAGGCGGATGCCTTCCCGCGTCGCCGCCGCGTGGGTCGCCTCGGAGGTCGGGACGCCGACGACGTCGAGGCCGTCGCGAACCCCCGCGCCGAGCAACGCGACGAAGGCCGCCGCCGTCGATCCGGTGCCGAGGCCGAGCCGCATTCCGGGCTCGACGAGATCGAGGGCGCGGGCGGCGGCCGCGCGGCGCAGGTCCGGGCCGCTCACGACGACGTCCCGCCGTCGGGTCTCACGAAAGGATGCATGCGCAGGGTGCCGGTCCGTCCCGTTGGGATGCGGCACGCCCTAGCATGGCCGCCGTCGCGCCGGGAAGCCGCGGTACCGGCCGAGACCGGTATTCGGATGACGATCCCCCCGGTGGGATCCGGCTTCGTCAGAACCGGCTGCCGCCCTGCGGCGGCGTCGCGCTCGCGCCGGCCCGGCCCGGGACGCTGCCGACGAGCGGCGCCTCGGCGGCCCCCTCGGCCGACGGGTTGGTCTGCTGGGTGCAGACGACCTGCTCCTTCTTCACCAGCACGAAGCAGATGCTCATCTCGCCGGTGCGGTAGTTCACCCGGAACACGCCCGCCTCCCGGGTGTGGCGCGTCGCCACGAGCCCATATTCCGACGGGGGCTGCGCACCGGCGCCCTCGCCGGCCGCGAAGCAGACCGTGAGGCCGATGCCGCCGGCGCCTTCCTGCAAGCCGTATTGGCACGAGGTGACCTCGCCGGTGACCTTGTCGACCCGATACATGCGGTTGAGGTCGGCCTGGGGCGCCGGAACGAACTCGAACGAGGCGGCGGCGGCGGTACCCGGCGCGAGCAGGCCGAGGCCGAGGGCGAGCAGAGGGAGTTTCATGGGGGGTCCCGGAGGGTGTGACGCCCCTCCTTTCGAGGGTTTTTCGGGCAAGTGTGGGGCGCCGCACGCCGTCTCGCGCACGACCCGAACGGTTTCGAAACCTGCCCGCAACCTTGCCCCGCCGCGGGTGGCCGGCTAGCGAGGGCCCCTCCCCCCGCCGCCCCGGAAAGACCCGATGCCCACCCTGCCGAAGATCGCCGTGTTCGACCTCGACGGCACCCTGGCCGAGACCGCGGGCGACCTCGTCGGCACGCTCAACGTGCTGCTCGTGAGGGAAGGCCTGCCGGAACTGGCGCTCGAGGAGGCCCACGACCTGATCGGTGCCGGCGCCAAGGCGCTGATCCGCCGCGGCTTCGAGGCCGCCGGCCGCGAGCTGACGCCGGAGCGGCACGAGGTGCTGTTCGGCGACTTCCTGGAGCATTACGGCGCGCATCTGTGCGAGCGCTCGCACCTCTATCCCGGCGTGGTCGAGGCGCTGGATCGGCTCGAGGCCGAGGGCTTCCGGCTGGCCGTCTGCACCAACAAGGTCGAGGGGCTCGCGGTCGACCTGCTCGACCAGCTCGGCATCGGCGGCCGTTTCGCCGCGATCTGCGGGCGCGCGACCTTCCCCTACAGCAAGCCCGACCCGCGCCACATCACGCTGACCATCGCGCGGGCCGGTGGCGATCCGGAGCGCGCGGTGATGGTCGGCGATTCCCGCGCCGACATCGATGCCGCCAAGGCCGCCGGCATCCCGGTGGTGGCGGTCACCTTCGGCTACACCGACACGCCGGTGGACCAGCTCGGGCCGGACCGGGTGATCTCGCACTTCTCGGACCTGCCCGGTGCCGTCGCCGAGCTGCTGTCGGCTCAGGCGTAGTCCTCCGGCACCCGGACCTTGCCCGCGCGCAGCAGCGTGTAGAGGAACGGCACGAACAGCAGCGTCGCCGGCGTGCCGAAGGCGATGCCGCCCATCACGGCGCGGGCGAGCGCGGCGTTCTGCTCGCCGCCCTCGCCCGTGCCGAGCGCCATCGGGATCAGGCCGAGGAACATCGCGCCCGCCGTCATCAGCACCGGGCGCAGGCGCGTCTCGCCGGCGAGCAGGGCGGCGTCGACCGCCGAGCACCCCGTCGCCTCGCGATGCTCGCGGGCGAAGGTCACGAGCAGGATCGAGTTCGCGGACGCGATGCCCACCGACATGATCGCGCCGAACAGCGACGGGATCGAGAAGGTGGTGCCGGTGATGAACAGGCTCGCGACGATGCCGCAGAAGGCGAGCGGCAGGGCGGCCAGCACCACGAAGGGATCGCCCCAGCTCTGATAGTTCACCGCCATCAGCAGGTAGACGGCGATGAGCGCGATGCTCAGGCCGACGCCGAGGCGCAGGAACGCCGAGTCCATGTTCTCGATCTGCCCGCGCACGGTGATCTTGTCGGGCACCGGCAGCGCCTTCTGCTCCTCGTCGACGATGGTGCGGATCTCCCGCGCCACCGAGCCGAGGTCGGAATCCTGCACCGCCGCGTAGATATTGTAGGTCGGCGCCGTGTTGACGTGGTTGACCACGGTCTGCGTCGCCTCGCGGCGCAGGGTCGAGACGCTGGAGAGCAGGGTCAGCACGCCCGGCTGGTCGCTGTTGGCGCGCACCAGCAGCGGCGTGTTCTGCAGGTCGGTGAGCGAGGCGTTGCGGTATTCCGGCGTCTGCACCCAGAGCTGGTACGGGATGCCGGTCTTCGGGTCGGTCCAGAAGTTCGGCGTCACCTGGAAGGAGCCCGACAGGGAGACGTTGAGCCCCTGCGCCACCTGCTGCTGGGTCAGCCCGAGCTCCGAGGCGAGGCGGCGGTCGACGTCGACGAAGAACTGTGGCGTGCCGACGATCTGGTGCAGGTGCACGTCGACCGCGCCCTTCGTCTCCTTCAGGCGGCGGACGATGTTCTGGGCGACCGCGAGGTCCTTTTCGGCGTTGCGACCCGAGACCTGGATGTCGATCTGCGCCAGCGTGCCGAAGTTCAGGATCTGCGTGATGATGTCGGAGGGCTGGAAGTAGACGATCACGTCGGGGAAGCGCTCGCGCAGCACCTCGCGCAGGCGCTTCGTGTAGGCGCCGACGTCGCCGTGTCCCTCGCGCAGGTTCACCAGCATCTGGCCGTCGTTGTAGCCGACGAAGGAGCCGTCCGAGAACGCGAAGTTGTAGTTGTTCGAGGGCAGGCCGATGTTGTCGAGGATCTGCTCGATCTCGCCGTCCGGGATCACCTCGCGCACCGTGGCGCCGACGGCCGCGAAGACCTGCTCGGCGGTCTCGATCCGCATGCCGGGCCGGGTGCGCAGGTGCAGCGTGAGCTGGCTCGAGGCGACCTGCGGGAAGTAGTCGCGCCCGACGAAGGTGAACAGCCCGGCCGTGCCGAGGAACACCAGCAGGACGACGGCGATCGTCGCGACGCGGCGGCGCACCACGACGTGGAGCAGCCCGAGATAGCCGCGGTGGAAGCGCTCGAAGCGCGCCTCGAAGCCGTTCCGGAAACGCCCGGCGACGTGGATCACCGGGCGCCCGAGCCAACCGATGGCCCGCGCCACCCGCCCGCGCCGCGGCGGCGCGACGGCGTCGTGCCCGCCGCCATGTCGCTCGACGTACTCGCGCGCGACCAGCACGTCGATCAGCACCGGCACGAGGGTGCGCGAGAGCAGGTACGAAGTCAGCATCGCGAACACGACCGCGAGCGCCTGCGGTGTGAACAGGTACTTCGGCGTGTCGGCCAGCGCGAAGACCGAGACGAAGGCGGCGCAGATCGACAGCGTCGAGATCAGCGTCGGCTTCGCGATGCTGGCGGCGCCCTCGACCACGGACTTGCGGAACGGCTCGCCCTCCTCGAACAGCCGATAGGTGTTCTCGATCGCCACCGTCGCGTCGTCGACGAGGATGCCGACGGCGAGCGCGAGGCCGCCCAGCGTCATCACGTTGATGGTCTGGCCGAGCGCGGCGAGGATCGCGAGCGAGGTCAGGATCGAGAGCGGGATCGAGATCAGCACGACGATGGTCGAGCGCCACGAGCCGAGGAACAGCAGGATCGTCAGGCCGGTGAGGCAGGCGGCGATCGCCGCCTCGTGGATCACGCCCTCGATCGCGGCGGACACGAAGACCGACTGGTCGAACAGCGGCTTGATCGCCATGCCGTCGGGCGCGGCGGCCTGGATCTCGGGCAGCACCTTCTTGATGTTGTTGACCACGTCCAGCGTCGAGGCCGTGCCGTTCTTGAAGATCCGCATCAGCACCGAATGCAACCCGTCCGAGCGCACGATGTTGACCTGCGGCGGGCCGCCGTCGCGGACGTAGGCGACGTCGCGCACCAGCACCGGCTGGCCGGCCACGACCTTGATCGGGATCTCGTTCAGCGCCGCGATCGCGTCCGGGGTCGCGTTGAGCAGGACCGGATATTGCTGCTCGCCGATCTTGACCAAGCCGGAGGGCACGGTGAGGTTCTGCGCCGTCATCGCGTTGGTGACGTCGAGCGCCGTGAGGCCGAGCGCCCGCAGCGCCTGGAGGTCGAGATCGACCATGATCTGTCGCGGCGTGCCGCCGAACGGTGACGGCAGCGTCGAGCCCGGCACCTGCACGAGGCGCTGGCGGATGCGGTACTGCGCGTAATCGTAGACCTTGGTCAGGCTCTCCTTAGTCGAGGTCAGCGCCAGCTGGATCACCGGCACCGAGGAGGCCGAGAACCGCAGCACGATCGGCGGCTGCACGCCTGGCGGCATCGCCGAGCGGATCGAGTTCATCGCCGACACGACCTGGGTGATGGCGAGGTCGACGCTGACCTCGCCGTCGAAGTAGATCTTCTGGATCGCGGTGCCCTGAAGCGTCGTCGACTCCATCCGCTTGATGTTGTTGACGTTGTTCGAAAGCGAGAACTCGGCGTAGGTGGTGATCCGCCGCTCCATCTCCGGCGTCGACAGGCCGGTATAGGTCCAAACCACCACGACCACGGGGATGTCGACGATCGGCAGCACGTCCTTGGGCGCGACCACGATCGCGCCGCCCCCGGCGAGCATCATCAGCACGGCGAGCACGTAGGTAGTGATGCGGAACTTCAGTGCGTACTGGACGAGGCCCATCTGGTCTCCGTGATCCGGCCATGGCCCGGATCATCGCATCATGAATTCAGGCGCCACCGAACGCGAGTATTGTTTCGCGATCATGTCCGCGCGCTGCGGCTGCGAAGAGGCCGCAGGACCTTGCGGCGTGGTCGAAGGCCGGCTCAGACCCGCCGTCGCTGGCTCGGGCGGGGTTTCGTTGCAGGCTTGTCCGGCCCGTCCGTCGCCCCGGGGCAGATCCCGCGCAGCTGCATCCAATCGGCGTCGCTCAGGATGTGCCTGTCGGGGTCCCGGGCCCCGGCGAGGGCGCGGATCGTCGCGGCACGCTCGCGGGTGAAGGGATGGCTGCGCAGGAGGGCCGGGTCGGCATCCGCCTCGTCCTTGGCGATCCGCTCGAGCATCGAGGCCAGCGCCGCCGCGTCGCCGCCGGCCGACCGCATCGCGGCGACGGAATAGGCGTCGGCCGCCCGCTCGGCATCGCGGCTGTAGCCGGCCGAGAGCACGGCCTGGCCGAGGGCGACGATCACGGTGGAGCCGGTGAGGTCGCCGAGCACGAGGCTGAGCAGGAACGACGTGCCCGAGGCCTGGATCAGCGCCCGGGTCGGATCGCGCAACGCCACGTGCCCGAGCTCGTGCGCCAGCACGCCGGCGAACTCGTCGGCGCTCCGCGCCTTGGCGATCAGCTCGGAGAGCACGACGACGCGCGCGCCCGGCAACGTCACCGCGTTAGCGGTGTCGTGGCGGCGGACCGTGACCGCGAGATCGGGCGGCAGGCCGCGACCGGCCGCGAGGCGGGCGACGAGGCGGTCGAGCACGGCCCGGCCGGCCGGCTCCGCGCAGGGCGCCGGTTCGCCCATCAGGTCGAGCACCTGCGCCTCCACCGCGGTGCCGAGGCGCGCCTCGATGCCGGCCGGCACCAGCGGCGCGAGAACGCCCGCCGCGATCGGAAGGCCGAAGAACACGGTGAGCAGGACCGCGATGCCGACCGCAAGCGAGCCGGCGACGAGGCGCCAGGTTCCTCCGCCCGCGTCCGCGCGCTTGCGCAGGTCGGGGCAGCGGGTTTCGAGACATGCGGCGAACGACGGGTCCACGACCTCGACATGGCCGGGATCGCCCGCGATCCCGAGGCGCAGCAGCGGGGCCTGCCCCTCGCCGGCCCGCAAATCGGTCAGGTTCCAGTCGCGATGGACCTCCAGCCCGGTGATCTCGAGGCGCTCGCCGAGGTGCAGGGTCACCGCGTGCGGCGCGGCGCTCCGTCCGTCGAACCAGCGGCCGGACGCGGTGAGCGCCATCAGAACCCGATCTGCAGCGCGCCGCCGACGTCGAGCGCGTCGGCGAGGCCCTCGTTGAGGCCGCTGCCGGGCCCGTGGCTCGCGGCGAGGATGCGGTTCAGGCCGTCGGCATCGGCCACCTGCGTCGTGGTCGCGACCTCGGCCCAGAGTCGGGCCTGGACGACGCGCACGTACAGCACCGCGAAGGCGAGCGCGCCGCCGAGATAGAGCAGGCCGCCGCCGAGCACCGCCGCCCAGGCCAGCCCGTCGCCGCCCGCGGCCCGCGCGGCGAGGCCGGCGAGCAGCGCGATCAGGCCGACCACCACGACGAAGCCGAGGAGCGACAGCGCGTAGACGAGGTAGGGCCAGTAGAATTGCCGCGCGCGGAGCGTCGAGACGAGGCGTACCGGCCCGAGGCGCGCCGCGTTCATGAAGACCCGCGTCTCGCGCGCCCGATAGAACGGCACCAGCAGGAGCGAGAGCGGAAGGCAGAAGCCGGCGGTGATCCCGAGCGCGACGGCGAGGATCGCGATCCGGGTGCCGGCATAGGCGGGGTTGAGGATGAGATCGCCGCCCTTGCCCCCGGGCTTGGGCAGCATCAGGTCGATCGGCAGGACGAAGTCGTTGGCGGCGATCAGCGCCAGCAGCAGGGCGAGCACCGGGCCGAGCGCCACCGCGTAGAACAGCAGCCAAGGCCCGAGGAGCGCGCGCCCGCGCGCGTCGGACGCCATCCGGCCGGTGCCGATCAGGGTGTGGCCGATGCGGTAGCGCTCGAGGCCGGCGCGCATGAACGGGAAAGCGAGGCCCAGCGTCGCCAGCGTCAGCGCCCACCACAGGGCGGCCCGGCCGGCATAGGCGAGGCCCGAGCCGTCCTGGCCGAGGCGGATGCCGCGCCACAGCGTCCGCATCGCCCGGTAGCGGCGCCCGCGGTAGATCGCGAACTGCCCGAGCAGGAACAGGATGACGAAGGACAGGATCGCCGAGTACGGCGCCAGGCTCGGCAGCGCGATCGCCAGGCCGAACAGCCCGACATAGATCACGATCAGCAGCCCGAGGGCCGCGAGGAAGCCGAGAAAGAGCTCGCGCCCGGTGCCGGTGTAATCCGCCGGGCTGCCGTCGACGACGGTGCGGCTCCAGAAGAAGCGCCGCAGGTCGGTCATGTACCAGAAGCGGTAGATGCCGAAGGTGACGAGCGAGAGCAGGAACCCGACGATCGCGAGCCTGGTGAGGCCGCGGAGCCGGGTGTCGAAGGCAACCTGTCCGGTCCGCGACATGGATCCCCTTCCGGGCCTGCGATCGACGGCCGGTCAGCGCAGCAGGGCCGATTTCTCGACCTGGAGGGCGGCGGCGATCTCGTCGAGCGCCTTGTGCTCGACCTCGCTGATGCCGCCGAAATCGGCGACGTCGGCGGCGATCAGGAAGATGTCCTGGCGCTGGTCGAGCGGCCGGTCGGCGATGGCCGCGACGTGGCGCAGGTTCTCGATCCGCCCGGCGCGGGTCTTGGCGCGGGCGATGCCCTCGTACAGCTCCTGCTCGATCCGCAGGGTGTCGTAGGATTTCTGGAGGATCGGGTTGGCGCGCATGCCCGAGATCGCCGACTCGACCTCCTCCTCGTCGACGTCGCCGTCGGCGATCGTCACGTTGGCCGCGGCCGAGACCGCGGCAGCAAGAAACAGGCCGTCGCCGGCATAGGACATGATCGTCCGGCCGAACCGCAGAATGGCGTCCTGGAAGATGCTCATTGCCTACCTCGCACTCGCCTGACTCACGGGAAATGCCCGTTCGGAGTCAAGCGTTTCCCGCCCGCGACCGGGCCGCATCCTCGAACGATCCGTCCGTCACGCCGTCGCATGGTCAACAGCAGCGGAATCCGCTGGTGTTGCCGACACCGAACCGCGTGTTCTCCCGATGGCGGAAGAACTCGATCTCGGTCATCGGCGCCTGGTCGGGATGCGTCCGCGCGGCGTGGGCGGCATAGGCCGCGTAATCGCCCTGCCCCACCATCAGGCGCGCGCCGTCGCAGACGCACTTGGACAGGGCCTTCCAACGGTCGCGCAGGTTCTGCGAAGCGGCCTCCATCGGCCCTACTCCGCCGCGACGATGCGGGCTTCGCTCTCGAGGGCCGTCCAGCGGTCGGAGCGCAGCGCCTTGACGCAGGCGGCGATGCCGAAGCCGGCGATCGCCACGACGAGGCCGATGAACAGCGCGGCGAGCACCGCGTCGATCCGGTCGTTCAGCACGATCTGGCCCATCTGGCCGAGGTCCTTGGCCGGCGCCAGCACCTTGCCTTCCGCCAGCGCGCTCGCGTAGCGCTCGGCATGGGCGAGGAACCCGATCTTCGGGTCGGCGGAGAAGATTTTCTGCCAGCCCGCGGTGAGTGTGCAGATGCACAGCCACGCGGTCGGGATGATCGTCACGAATGCGTAGCGCTCGCGCTTCATCTTGAAGATCACCACCGTGCACAGCGTCAGCGCCACGGCGGCCAGCATCTGGTTCGAGATGCCGAACAGCGGCCACAGCGTGTTGATGCCGCCGAGCGGGTCGGTCACGCCCTGGTAGAGGAAGTAGCCCCAGGCGCCGACCGCGATGGCCGTCGCCAGGATGCTCGGCACCCAGGCGTTGGTCTGCTTGAACGACGGCACCGCCAGCCC